>JAGWSE010000466.1 GCA_028869395.1 Alphaproteobacteria bacterium
CGACGGCCTTGCGCGCGACGGACAATGGCGCGGCCAGGTCGCCATCGCCGGCGACCGCGCCTGCCTGGAGGAGGCGCTGGTCGCGCTCAAGCGCGCCGCCGATTAGGCCTTCGCGGGCGCCTTCTTGGCCGCGGGCTTGGCCGCAGGCGTCTTCTTCGCAGCGGCAGGCTTCTTCGCAGCCGCCGGCTTGGCGGCTTTCGGAGCCGAAGCCTTCGCGGGCTTCGCCGCAGCCTTGGCCGGCGCCTTCTTGGCCGGGGCGGGCTTGGCCGCGGCGGGCTTCTTGGCCGCGGGCGCCGACTTGGCGGCGGCAGGCTTGGCCGCGGCCTTGGCGACCGGCTTGGCCGCGGGTTTCGCGGCGGCCTTAGCGGGCGCCTTCTTGGCTGCGGCCGGCTTCTTGGCCGCAGCGGGCTTGGCGGCCGCTGGCTTCTTCGTCGCGGCAGGCTTGGCCGTCGCGGGCTTGGCCCCCGCTGGCTTCGCGGCGGCCTTGGCCGGAGCCTTCTTTGCGGCGGACGGCTTCTTGGCTGCAGCCGGCTTCTTCGCCGCAGCCGACTTCTTCGCCGCAGCCGGTGTCTTGGCGGCGGCCTTCGGAGCGGCGGCCTTCGGGGCAGGCGCGGCGGCGGCCATGGCCGGAGCCGGGGCGGCCGGCTGGACGGGCGGCTTCGGCGCTGCGGCCACCGGGGTCGCCATGGGCTTGGGCGCGGCGGCCTGCGAAGCCATCGGCGGCTCGGCCGGCTTCGGCGCGACGCGCCCAGTGAGCGCGTCGAAGGCCTTCATGAAGATGTTTCGCATCTCGTCGGTCTCCATCAGGATTTCGTGGTAGGCGCCAGGGACGTTGATCAGCTTCCCCTGCGGCAGATAGCGGGCGGCGGCGTGCTGGGCGGCGTTGTCGACCAGCTTGTCCTCTTCCGCAGAAAGGATGATCACCGGGATGGTGACGCCCCTCAGCCGTTCGGGGCGGGACAGCTCGGCGGTGGCCTTCAGAGCGAAGTCCAGCCAGCCCCAGGTCGGCGCGCCGAGCGCCAGGCGCGGCTCCGCCTTGAGCTGCGCGCAGGCCCGCGCGAAGCGGGCGCGGTCATGCGTCAGGACATTCGTCTCGAAGTTGTCGTCGAAGGGCTTGCCCGGATCGTTCAGGACGTAGCGCTTGGCTCGGCCCATCATCTTCGAGAGCCGCGTCAGGGTGCGCGCGGTCGCGAGCGAGCGCCCGCCCGTCTGCACGCCCAGCATGGGGGCGGACAACACCGCGCCCGAGAACCGCTCCTCGCCGTGGACCATGGCCAGCAGGGTCAGACACCCGCCCATCGAGTGGCCCACCGCGACCCACGGCTTCGGCAGCCGCATGGCGTAGGTGTCGAGCAGGATCCGGAAGTCTTCCAGGAAGGCCTTGTAGCCGTCGGCGTGCCCCTTCAAAGGATCACCCAGCGCCCGGGCGGAAAGGCCCTGGCCGCGCCAGTCGTGCGCCAGGACGACGAAGCCACGGCCCGTGAAATCCTGGATGACCTCGAAGTACTTCTCGATGGGCTCCGTGCGCCCGCCGGACAGCACGATCGAGCCGCGCGGACGCCCCGGCGGAGTGAACAGCGCCGCGCGCAGCTGCGTCCCGCCAAATCCCCTGAACCATTCGGCGTCGGCCCCTCGCGGGACCGGCGCGCCCGGCGCGGCGATCAGGGGCGCGGCTTCGCTCATCCGCGGGCTTTCTGGAACAGCGCCTGGATCGCCGGCTGCAGGCGCATGGCCAACCCCATGTCGGAGAGTTTCATGCGTCCCGTCATCATGGCGCGCACGGGATCGAGCTCGCCCTTGCCGAGCGCCTCGAGGTCGCGCCGGGCGACCGTCACGACCAGGTCGGCCGGCTTGTCGTCATTGCTGACCGCGCCGTCGGCGATATGGATGACGCCCTCGCCCTTCAGATCGAGCTTTATGGATTTGTCGAGCGACGCATCGGACGCGGCGGCGCGGCGGATGCGATCCGTCAGCTCCTCCAGCGTCGCCATGCCCCAAATGCTCCCCGAATCACAGGAAAGCTTCGCCTTCGGAGCGAGTGAAGTAAACCGTCAGGGTTGCAGCCGCCCATGCCGGCGCAGCGTCATTCCGTCGCTGACGCAAACGCGGTCGCGACGAGGACGCGGCGGGCCGCCTCGAACACTTGAACACGGGTTCGTCGAACCTATCTCGATAGCCGGAAGGTGCTGGATTTCCGGGCTTTCCGCGCGACCCCACGAGGCCTGATCGGCTCGCGGACCGCGCCCACAACGCAACCTTGCTTGACGAGAAGGATGTGACACCCATGCGTACTATCGACTTCTCCCCCTTCTATCGCTCGATGGTCGGCTTCGACCGCCTCGCCGATCTGATGGAAGCCGCCCAGACCGAAACCTCCTCGGCCGGCTATCCGCCCTACAACATCGAACGGACGGCCGAGAACGAGTACCGGATCGAGATCGCGGTCGCCGGCTTCCGGCCTGATGAGCTGAATGTCGAGGTGAAGGAGAACCTGCTTACCGTCCAGGGCCGCAAGGCGGCCAACGACGAGAGTCGCCGGTTCCTGCACCGCGGCCTGGCCGAGCGCAATTTCGAGCGCCGGTTCCAGCTGGCCGACTACGTCGTCGTGACCGACGCCAACCTGGCCGACGGCCTCCTCCAGCTCTCCCTGAAGCGCGAGCTTCCCGAGGCGCTGAAGCCGCGGCGGATCGAGATCGGCACGGGCAAGGCCCCGCTGATCGAAGGCGAGACCGCCGAGAAGGCCGCGTAACCACCCGCAGGCCGGATCCGAAGAACGGCGGCGCAGGGCGACCCCTGCGCCGCTTTTCTTTTGCGCCTAGACCTCGACGACGGCCTTTCCCACCGGGGTCAGCGAGGCCCCGGCGAGCTTCACGTGCTGCCAGGCGAAGGGGATGCCGATGATGGTGACCGCCAGGCCGAACGCCAGCACGAGATGGTGCAGCGCGAGCCACCAGCCTGCGAGCACCAGCCACAGGACGTTGAGCAGGCAGCTCGCCGGCCCGTTCTCGCGGTCGATCAGGACCTTGCCGAAGGGCCAGTAGCTGAAGCCCGCCAGGCGAAAGGCGGCCGGGGTCCAGGGCAGGCCCACGATGGTGACGGCGAGGATCACGCCGGCGAGCAGCCAGGCCGTGCCGGAGATCCAGCCGCCGAAGATGAACCAGAGGATGTTGAGGAGCAGCCGCATGCGGCGGCCACGCTGGCGCAATCGGCCCGCGGCGCCTAGTCCCGGTCGGCGAGGCCGAGGACCGATCCCAGCTGCGCGCGGCTGAGTTCGACCGCGGCCAGCCGCGCGCCGGTCAGGTCGCAGCCCTTCATGTCGGCGTCCGAGAGCGCGGCGCCGGACAGGTCCGCGCCCGCCGCCATGGCCCATCGCAGGCGCGCCCCGTTGAGCACAGTGGGCGTGGAGCGGCCGCCGGGGAGCGGCAGCGGCCCGAGCAGCGCGTTCTGAAGACTGGTCTTGGTCAGGTC
>JAGWSE010000467.1 GCA_028869395.1 Alphaproteobacteria bacterium
CGAGGGTCAGGATGAGCTTCACCGTTCCGCCGGAGTGGGCGCTGCACCGGGCCATGTGGCTGGGCTTTCCGAGCCACGCTGACCTGTGGGAGACGGACCTCGAGGCCGCCCAGGATGAAGTGGCGGCGCTGGCGCGCGCCTTGGCGGGCCCGGGCGGCGAGCGCGTTCGGCTTATGACGGGCCACGCCGATGCCGAGGCTGCGGCCCGGCGGCTGCTCAGCGACGTCCCTGGTGTCGAGATCTTTCCGGGCCTGTTCGGCGACATCTGGCTGCGGGATACAGGTCCGATCTTCGGCCGCCGCGACGGCGCGCCCGCGGCCGCTGCGTTCAAGTTCAATGGCTGGGGCGGCAAGTACGATCTCGAGTACGACGACACCGTCGCACGCCAGATCGCCGAGGCCGCGGGCGTCACGCTCGAGCCGCATGAATTCGTCCTCGAGGGCGGCGCGGTCGACCACGACGGGGAGGGGACGGTCCTGACAACCAGCCAGTGCGTGCTGAACCGAAACCGAAACCCCCGCTGGACGGAGGCGTCGGCCGAGGCTTCCCTGGGCGAGGCCCTCGGCGCGAGGAAGGTGCTGTGGCTGGGCGAGGGCCTGCTCAACGACCACACCGACGGCCACGTGGACAATCTAGCCCGCTTCGTCGCGCCCGGCGTCGTCGCCTGCCCGATCGCTTTTGGTCGGGGCGATCCCAATATCGATGCCTACGATGAGGCCGCGCGCAGGCTCTCGCAAATGACCGACGCGGCGGGACGACCGCTGAAGGTGATGCGCATCCCGTCGCCGGGCTTCTTCGACGATGGCGAGGGCCGGCCCGCGCCCGCTTCGCACATGAATTTCCTGATCGCCAACAAGGCGGTGATCGTGCCGATCTACAACGAGGAGCCGGGGTCCTTCGCCATCCAGGCGCTGGAGCATATCTTTCCCGATCGGCAGGTGATCGGCCTGCCCTCGTCTGCGATCCTCACCGGCGGCGGATCCTTCCACTGCATCACCCAGCAGGAGCCCGCCTGATGGCCCGCAAGATCACCGTCGCGGCGGTCCAGTCCTCCTACGGGTCGGACATGGCGGCGAACATCGAAAAGACCGCCGCCTTCGTCCGCGAGGCAGCGGCGAAGGGCGGGCAGGTGATCCTTCCGTCCGAGCTCTTCCAGGGGCCCTACTTCTGTGTGGCCCAGGAGGAGCGCTGGTTCGCGGAGGCTTTTCCCTGGCGCGAGCACCCGTGCGTGAGGGCTTTGGCGCCGCTGGCGGCCGAGCTCGGCGTGGTCATGCCGGTGTCGATCTTCGAACGCGAGGGTCCGCACTACTTCAACAGCGTCGTCATCCTGGACGCCGACGGAAAGCCGCTCGGCGTCTATCGCAAGAGCCACATTCCCGACGGCCCGGGTTATATGGAGAAGTACTATTTCCGGCCGGGCGACACCGGCTTCAAGGTCTGGGACACCCGCTTCGGCCGGATCGGCGTCGGGATCTGCTGGGACCAGTGGTACCCGGAGGTCGCCCGCGCCATGACGTTGATGGGCGCCGAGGTGCTGCTCTATCCCACCGCCATCGGCTCCGAGCCGCACGACGCCACTCTCGACACCGCCGCCCCCTGGCGCCGCGCCATGCAGGGCCATGCGGTCTCCAACGTGATCCCGGTCGTGGGCGCGAACCGCACGGGTTTCGAGCCGTGGCCGGACTATCCAGGCGGCGGCCAGCGCTTCTACGGCTCCTCCTTCATCGCCGATCATCGCGGCGACCTGGTCGCGGCGTTCGGCCGCGAGGACGAAGGGGTGCTGACCGCGGAGTTCGATCTCGACTTCCTCAAGGTCCATCGCGCCGCCTGGGGGTTCTTCCGCGATCGTCGCACGGACCTCTACGGAGCGCTCACCGAGTCCCGGCCCCAATGATCGAGACCGCGCGCCTCGTTCTGCGTCCGCCGGAGTCCCGCGACTACGAAGCCCTCTTCGCGGTCAACGGCGATCCGCGCGTGGGCGCCTGGCTGGGGGGAACCCAGGCCCGCGAGCAGAGCGACGCCATGCTCGAGCGCAATCGCGAACATCTCGCCGCCCACGGATTTGGCTTCTGGGCGATCGAACGCAAGAGTGATCGCGCGGTGGTCGGATTGGCGGGCCTCCTCGACATGCCCGACGGCTTCGGGCCGGGCCCGGCGATCGAGGCGGCCTGGCGGCTCGCCCCCGACGCATGGGGCCACGGCTATGCCACGGAGGCCGCCCGTGCAGCCCTCGACTGGGGCTTCGCCGAGCTGCAGCCGCCCGAGATCATCGCCATCACGGCGAAGATGAACCTCCGCTCACAGGCGGTGATGACCCGTCTCGGCATGAGGCACGAGCCGGCGCGCGACTTCCTTCACCCCAGGCTCGCCGAGGATCACCCCCTTCGGCCGCACGTCACCTTCTCGATCCGGCGCTAGCTGCGCAGAACCGTCTTGCCATTACGGATCACGGTCGCCCCGCGGTCCAGCACGCGCGCCTCGAACGACACCACGTCGCCGTCCTTCCAGAGGTCCACGGTGATGGTGTCGCCCGGGAAGACGGGAGCCGAGAAGCGCGCCTGGTGCGAGAGGATCCTGTCGGAGTCGTAGTCCACCATCTCCTGCAGGATGGCGCGGCAGGTGATCCCGTAGGTGCACAGCCCGTGCAGGATGGGCCTCGGGAACCCAGCGCGCCGGGCGAAGTCGGGGTCGGAGTGCAGCGGATTGCGGTCGCCGTTCAGCCGGTAGATCAGCGCCTGGTCCGGCCGGGTGTCGAACGGAACTGAAAGGTCGGGCTTGCGGCTGGGCACCGGGTGCGGTTCGGGCGCGCCTTCCGACGGGCCGCCGAAGCCGCCGTCGCCGCGGGCGAACGTCGAGCCGGTCAGGGTGGCGATCTTCTCGCCCTTCTCGTCGGTCCAGACGGTCTCGTTGACGATCACCGCCCCCTTCTCCTTGCCCTTGTCGTAGGCGCCGATGGTGCGGCTCGTGGCGGTGAACGATCCGGTCGCGGGCAGGGGCTTGTGCAACTCCACCTTCTGCTCGCCGTGCACGATCATCACCCGGTTCAGCTCGCTGACCCGCAACCCGGGCTTCTGGTCGGCGGCCGGGCCGGCGGCCCGGCGCGCCCCGGCCGCCAGCACCGTGGCGGCGGTCGGGACCACCTTCAGGCCCTTCTCGTAGACGAACGGCAGCTCGCGTTCGTCCATCGGATCGCGCCCCATGCCGATGCCGAGCGCGTAGAGCATCACGTCCTTGTCCCCGTAGGTGAAGGTGCGCGGCTCGGTCTTCTGCTCGAGAATGTCGGGGTAATAGATCGGCATGAAATTTCCTCCGGATGGGCCTGCGAGGCGCAGCCTGTTCTTATGGCTTCGATTGAAGCCCCGAAGCCTCCGCACGCGCAAGCGGCGACGCGCCTCAATTGCCGCCCCGGTATCGATCGGCTAGAAGCGGCGACCTCGCGCAGGGACGTTTCATTCGCCCCGCGCCCCACTTCGAAGGCTGCGATGTCCGACATCACCACCACGCCCGTCCAGAATCCCGGTCAGATCACCGGCCAGGTCCTCTTCTACAAGCAGCCGGAGCCGCTCAATCCGGAGATGCACGGCAAGCTCGGCGTGAAGTCGATGGAGGCGCCGTTCAAGTTCGCCAAGGAAGGCCACGCCGTGCCGCTCACCGTGGGCGAGTTCCCGCTCGCGGCCATCTGCGGCCCGATCATCTTCGTGGGCGATGACAAGATGCCGATCGCGGTGATGGGACTGAATCCCGGCCGCAACATGTTCATCGACGACAACGGCATGTTCGAGGCCGGCTACTACATCCCGGCCTATATCCGCCGTTATCCGTTCGTCTACGCAAACGACGACAACGCCAAGCAGATGGTGCTCTGCGTCGACCGCGCGGCGGAGTTCATCGTGGAAGGCGGCGACATGCCGTTCTTCGACGAGAAGGGCCAGCCCAGCGACTACACCAAGCGCTGCATGGAGTTCTGCAACAACTTCGAGATGGAGCGGCAGAGGACGATCAGCTTCGTCCAGCTCCTGAAGGACCTCGATCTGTTCGAGGTCAAGGTCGCGAACTACGTGCCGGGCAATTCTGACGGCACGGCCGGTGAGGCGCAGAAGATCGCCGACTACTTCGGCGTCTCCGAGGACAAGCTGAAGGCGCTCCCGGCGGAGAAGCTGGCCGAGCTCAGGGACAACGGCGCCCTTGCCCAGATCTACGCCCACCTCGTCTCTCTGGCCGGCTGGGATCGCCTGATCGCCCTGACGATGGTGCGCCAGCAGCAACAACCTCAGGCGGCCAACTCTTAAGCGGTCAACGGGCGAACACCCCGCGCGTCAGGCACGAGAAGACCAGCCGGCCGGCCTCGTCCAGGAGGTCGTGCTGGCAGATCACGATGCCTTTGCCCTCGCCGACCGGGTCCTTGGCCATGACCGTCATCCGCCCGCGCAGGAGCTCGCCGGCGGGCGGATTGCGGACCCAGCGCAGCGCGTCCACGCCCAGACGCTTCGTCTGAGGCCAGTCGGTGTGAGCCACCGCGTCGAGCTTCGCCCAGATCGCGTAGACCATGGCGTCGGGCGCGCCCCGATCCGTCGTCCAGCCCGGCGAAAAGGCCTTGATGAACGCCGCCAGCGCGTCGGGATCCACCGCCATGGCCCCCAGCGGAACGACCTGACCGATCTCGATGTCGTCGAAGCGGGCGGGCACTGGGCGTCTCCGGGGCCGAATCTGCAACTCGGCGATCATGGTCGCGACGGTCGCGCGGCGTCGAGCCCGCTTTGCGTCGCGGAACCGGACGGTCCATATAGCCCCGCATGAGGCCGGGGCGGGCGAGGATGTGAAGTGATGATGCGTTGGCTTGCGGCGGTCGTGGCGGTCCTGGCGTTCACCGGGGCGGCGCATGCGGCGCCTGTCAACACGGGCCACCTCACCGCCGAGCTGGTTCCCCAGACCCAGGGCGTCGCTCCGGGCGCGACGACCTATGTGGCCTTGCGCCAGAAGATGCTTCCTGGGTGGCACACCTACTGGCGCAATCCCGGGGATTCCGGGGAGCCAACCGAAGTCAAATGGACACTGCCGGCCGGCTGGAAGACCGGCGACATCGTCTGGCCCGCGCCCAGCCGCTTGCCGGTGGGCCCGCTCGTGAATTACGGCTACGAGGGCGAAGTCCTGCTGCCGGTCCCGGTGACCGCGCCGGCCGACGCCAAGCCCGGCCAGACGGCCGTACTCTCCGCTGACGCGCAGTTTCTCGTCTGTCGCGAGGAGTGCGTCCCGGAGGACGCCAAACTCACCCTCCTGTTGCCGATCACAGCGGGCGCGGCTCCCGTGGACCCCACCTGGGGGCCGCGGATCGCCCGGACGCTCGCCGAGGCGCCCAAACCGGCCGGTCTGTCGGCCGGCTTCGAAAAGCGCGGGGCCAATGTCGTCCTTGCAATCGCCGGCGCGCCTTTGAAGGGGACGGCTGACCGGGGAGCTTACTTCTACCCTTACGACTCGACGGTCATCGACCATGGGAAGCCGCAACTCGTCGACCGCGGTCCGGACGGCCTGACGCTGACCGCCACGCCCGGCTACGCCTTCCAGGGCGGGGCCGAGCCCAAGTCGATCGCGGGCGTGCTCGCCGTCGACGGCAAGGCCTACGAGCTCACCGCTCAGCCCGGCGCGCTGCCGGCCGGGACCAGTGGTCTCGGCCCCCCGGCCGCCAAGGCCGCGCAAGGGGCGGGTATCGGCGCGCACCTGGGACTGATCTCGGCGGCCGTGTTCGCCTTCCTGGGCGGCCTGATCCTCAATCTGATGCCCTGCGTCTTCCCGATCCTCGCCATGAAGGCGGCTTCGCTGGCGACGCACGGCGGGCGAGACGAGGCCCGCACCCGCGCCCACGGCCTCGCGTTCGGGGCGGGCGCCGTGGCCACCTTCGTGGCTCTGGCGGCGCTATTGATCGGGCTGAAGGCGGCAGGCTCCGCGATCGGCTGGGGCTTCCAGCTGCAGTCGCCCCCGGTGGTGGCGGTGCTCGCACTGCTCATGCTCGCCGTCGCCCTGGACCTTTCCGGTGTGTTCGAGGTGGGAACGTCTCTGCAAGGCGTGGGCTCGGGTCTGGCCGGCCGAGGCGGGCTTGCGGGGGACTTCTTCACCGGCGCGCTCGCGGTGGTGGTGGCCGCGCCCTGCACGGCGCCCTTCATGGGCGCCGCGATCGGCTGGGCGCTCACCCAGCCCGCGGCCGCGGCGCTGGCTGTCTTCCTGGCGCTCGCCATTGGCTTCGCCCTGCCGTTCGTGGCGGTGACCTTCTGGCCAGGGCTGCTCTCGCGACTGCCCAAGCCCGGTCCGTGGATGGACGTGTTCCGTAAGGCGCTGGCCTTCCCGATGTACGCGGCGGCCGCCTGGCTCGCCTGGGTGCTCACCCTCCAGGCCGGCCCCTCGGCGCTGGCCCGCATCCTGACCGCCGCGATCGTGCTGGCGCTCGCCGCCTGGATCGGCGGGGCCGCCCAGAGCCGAGCGGCCCAGGGCAGGCGACCCGTCGTGCTGGGCGCCGCCGCCGGGCTGATCGCCGCTGCAGCGATCGCCGCCTCGATCTGGCCGGCCTACGCCGAGGCGCCGATGAACGGTGGGGCTCAGGTCGCCCATGCCGACTTCCAGCCCTACACGCCCGAGCGGCTGGCCGCGCTGCGTTCGGAGGGCAAGCCGGTGTTCGTCAACTACACGGCCGCCTGGTGCGTCAGCTGCCAGGTGAACGACCGCGTGGTGCTGTCCACCAAACCGGTCGTCGACGCCATGCAGAAGTACGGCGTGGCCTACCTCAAGGCCGACTGGACGAAGCGTGACCCGGCGATCGCCGAGGAGCTCGCGCAGTACGGCCGCGCCGGGGTGCCGCTCTATCTCGTCTATGGCGCCAACGGCGGGGCGCCGCAGGTGCTGCCCGCGATCCTGACCCAGGGCGCGGTCATCAAGGCTCTGGAGGCTGCGGCGAAGAAGGGGTGAAGCTCGCGTCCGTGCTCATGCTGCGATCGTTCTCGCGCCGCGTGCTTCTTTTGGCGGCCGCCGCTGTCGCCGTGGTCGGTCCCGCCTTGGCGGGCCCGCAGATCGACCAGCCCGCGCCGCCGTTCAGCCAGCACGACCAGAACGGCCGCCTTCGCTCGTTGTCGGACTTCAAGGGCAGGATCGTGGTCCTGGAGTGGACGAGCGACGCCTGTCCCTACAGCCACAAGCACTACGATTCCGGCAACATGCAGCGCCTGCAGGCCAGGGCTCGTCGGCAGGGCGTCGTCTGGCTTACCGTCATCACCGACGCGCCCGGCTCCTCCGGCTACATGACGCCGGCCGAGGTGCGCGCCTGGATGCGGAAGGTCCGTTCGCACGCGACCGCGGTGTTGATCGATTCCGACGCCAAAGTCGCCCGGGCCTACGAGGCCAAGACGACACCGCATATGTTCATAATCGATAAGGCCGGCCGGCTGGTCTACATGGGCGGCATCGACGACCGGCCCTATGTCGACCCGGCGAGCCTGAAGGGCGCCAAGAACTACGTGGCGCTGGCGCTGGCGGATCTGAAGGCCGGACGACCGATTGCCGACCCGGTGACCCGCCCTTACGGCTGCAGCGTTAAGTACGGACCGTGAGCCTCCAATCGGGACGTGGGATGGACCGCCGGACAACCGAGATCAACGCAGCCTGGAGCCGCCTGGAAGCCGCCGGCGAGGCCGCCGCGGCGCGGCGCATCGAAAGCCTGTTCTCCGCCGAACCGGAACGGCTGACCCGCCTCACTCTGGCGGCGGCCGGCCTCGATCTGGACCTCTCCAAACAGCCTTGGACCCTGGCCGATGTGGATGCGGCGCTGGCGCTCGCCCGCGCCTGCGGCGTGGAGGCCGCCCGTTCCGCCCTGTTCGCCGGCGCGGTCGTCAACCGCTCCGAGGGCCGCCCGGCCCTGCACATGGCGCTCCGCGCACGGGCCGGCGCCGCGTTCGCGGCCGGCGGACAGCCCGTCTCCCCCGAGGTCGACGCGACCCGGGCGCAGATGCGCGCCTTCGCGGACGAGGTGCGATCCGGCAAGCGCCGCGGCGCGACCGGCCAGCCGTTCAACGCGATCCTCCACATCGGCATCGGCGGC
>JAGWSE010000468.1 GCA_028869395.1 Alphaproteobacteria bacterium
CACGATGCGCTGCTGCAGGGCCTCGAACCACGCCTTGGCGCGGTCGCGGCGCGCGAGGATCTCGGGGGGAAGGGTGGAGGTCTCGGACATCGGCGTCCCTGCTAGCCGGTTCCCGCGGGCGTTGGGAAGCCGTTCGTCTGGCGCAGCGCCTCGCCCAGCGCCATGGCCGCCGCCGCCACGACGTTCAGCGAACGAGCGTATGCGACAAGGGGTATCAGCAGGCGCGCATCGGCCGCGGCGTGCACCGCCTCCGGCGCGCCGGCGCTCTCGCGTCCGAACAGCAGGATGTCGTCCGGCGCGAAGCGGAACTGGTGGAACGGCTCGGCCCCGCGTGTGGTGAAAAGCACGATCCGTCCGCATCTTGCCGCGATGAAGTCGGCCCATCCGGGGTGCCGCACGACCTCGGCGCGGGCCGCGTAATCCATCGCCGCGCGGCGCACCGCACGGTCGGAGAGGGGGAAGCCGCAGGGCTCGATGACGTCGACCGGGACCCCAAGACAAGCGCCCAGTCTGAGGGCGGCTCCAAGGTTTTGCGGAATGTCCGGTTGAAAAAGCGCCAAACGCATTCTAAGCGATCCGCCACGGGATAGAGCGGGGCAATAAGACGAATCGGGGGAATCGCCGCGCGCAATTAACGCCAGGCAATCCCTTGGATTTGATCAAGCCCTGACTCTTGTCCCCACGCGGCCCCTTCTCCAGGCGTCTGGACGGGGCGGGAGGCTGAGCATCCTCGCTCGCGGGGGCGCTCGAAACGAAGGGTGGCTTTAGGTGTCCGACACCGTCGTGGGCGCGAACCCCGATCCGCATGCATCCGGCGACGACCCGAATCGTCGCGACTTCATCCACATCGCCGCCGGAGCCGCCGCCGTCGGCGCGGTCGTCGGCCTGGCCTGGCCGCTGATCGACCAGATGAACCCGGCGGGCGACACGCTCGCCCTGTCGTCCATCGAGGTGGACCTCAGCAAGGTCGTCCAGGGCCAGCAGATCGTCGTGAAGTGGCGCGGCAAGCCCCTGTTCGTTCGCTATCGCACGCCCAAGGAGATCGCCGAGGCGGTGGCCGGCGACCACGCCGATTTGCGAGATCCGCAGACCGACGAGGCGCGCCACAAGCCGGGCAAGCCGGAATGGCTGATCCTGGTCGGCGTCTGCACCCACCTGGGCTGCGTGCCGAACTTCGGGCTGGGCGAGTACGGTGGGTGGCTGTGCCCCTGCCACGGCTCGGTCTACGACACCTCCGGACGGATCCGGAAGGGCCCGGCGCCCAAGAACCTGGCGGTGCCGACCTACAACTTCGTCTCCGACACCAAGATCAAGGTCGGCTGAAGCAGATGAGCGGACATTCCACATACGAGCCGAAGACCGGCTTCGAGCGCTGGCTGGACGTGCGGTTGCCGATCATCCGCATGACCTACGACACGGCGCTGAACTTCCCGACGCCGAAGAACCTCAACTACTGGTGGACGTTCGGCGGGATCCTGGCGCTGTGCCTGGGCATCCAGATCGTCACCGGCGTCATCCTGGCGATGCACTACGTGCCGCAGGTGGACATGGCGTTCAACTCGGTCGAGCGGATCATGCGCGACGTCAACTACGGTTGGCTGATCCGCTACATGCACGCCAACGGGGCCTCGATGTTCTTCATCGCGGTCTACATCCACATGTTCCGCGGCCTCTACTACGGCTCCTACAAGGCGCCGCGCGAGGTGCTGTGGATCCTGGGCTGCATCATATACCTGCTGATGATGGCCACGGCCTTCATGGGCTACGTGCTGCCCTGGGGCCAGATGAGCTTCCACGGCGCGGTCGTCATCACCAACCTGCTGGGCGCGCTGCCGGTCGTCGGCAACGCCATCACCACCTGGCTGTGGGGCGGGTTCGCGGTGGACGATCCCACCCTCAACCGCTTCTTCTCGCTGCACTACCTGCTGCCGTTCGTGATCGCCGGCGTCGTGGCGCTGCACATCTGGGCGCTGCACGTGCCGGGCAACAACAACCCGACCGGCGTGAACGTGAAGTCCGAGGCGGACACCGTCCCCTTCCACCCGTACTACACGGTGAAGGACGGCTTCGCGATCTCGGTGTTCCTGCTGATGTTCGGCGTCTTCGTCTTCTGGATGCCGAACGCGCTCGGCCACACCGACAACTACATCCCGGCCAACCCGCTGGTGACGCCGCAGCACATCGTGCCCGAGTGGTACTTCCTGCCGTTCTACGCGATCCTGCGGGCGGTGCCGAACAAGCTGGGCGGCGTGCTGCTGATGTTCGGCGCCATCGCGGTGCTGTTCGTGCTGCCCTGGATCGACACCTCCAAGGTGCGCTCCATGCGCTACCGGCCGACCATCCGGCTCTACTTCTTCATCTTCATCCTGACCTGCCTGGTGCTGGGCTTCTGCGGCGCCCACGAGCCGGCGGACAAGGTGATCCCGGGGGTCACCACCTTCACGCTCGGCGACTACGACCTCAACACCATGGTCTGGCTGTCGCGCATCGCGGCCCTCTACTACTTCGCCTACTTCCTGGTGATCACGCCGCTGGTGGGCCTCACCGAGACGCCCCTGCCGGTCCCGGACTCCATCTCCGAGCCTGTCCTGTCGCATCCCGCCAGCGGTCCGATCGGGACCGCCGCGGCCTCCAAGAAGGGTTGAGCCTAAGATGCTGCGCAAAGGATTGACGTTCGCGGCGCTGGGCTTCGCCTTGATCGCGGGGCCGGCGCTGGCCGACACCACCAGCCTGCCGGTGAAGGACATCCACTGGTCGTTCCAGAACCCGGTCTTCGGCAAGTTCGACCAGGCCCAGCTGCAGCGTGGGTACAAGGTCTATCGGGAGGTCTGCTCGGCCTGCCACTCGATGAACCTGATGTACTTCCGCAACCTCGGCCAGCCCGGCGGACCCTTCTACGATCCGAAGTACCCGAACCCGAACGACAACCCGTACGTGAAGTCCCTGGCGCATGACATCATGGTCAGCGACATCGACTCCGACACGGGCGATCCCATCAAGCGGCCGGCGACGCCTGCCGACAAGTTCCCCGCGCCGTTCCCCAACGAGGCGGCCGCAGCGGCCTCCAACGGCGGCAAGGCCCCGCCGGACCTGTCGGTCATGGCCAAGGCCCGCGAAGGCGGACCGGCCTACATCTACTCGATCCTCACCGGCTTCCAGGATCCGCCTCCGGGCCTGACGCCCATGCCCGGCAAGTTCTACAACCCCTACTTCCCGGGCGACGTGACCTCGAACTGGACCGGGCCCGCGAACAAGGTGCCGCCGGGCGGCTTCATCAACATGCCGCCGCCTCTCGCCGACGGTAAGGTGACGTTCGACGACGGCACGCCGTCGACGGTCTCCAACGAGGCCCGCGACGTCGCCGCCTTCCTGGCCTGGGCCGCCGAGCCCAAGCAGGAGGAGCGCAAGACCTTCGGCCTGGGCGCCATGATCTACCTGCTGATCTTCTCCGGCCTGCTCTACGCGAGCTACCGCCGGATCTGGCGCAACGTCTCGCACTAGGCAAGACGGCCGTCTCGTCAGGATCAGGGCCTCGGCGTCGCCGGGGCCCGTTCCGTTTGCGGCGAGAGCAGCAGGCGAGCGGCCGGGAAATCGAACCGCACGCGATAGTGCGAAAGGACCGGCGCGCCGATCTCGCCGAGCTCCTGAGGATCGCGTGGGGTGATCAGGCCCGCGCCTAGATCCTGATAGAGGCCGCTCGCGAAGGACAGCGCCCGCAGCGTGGGCCGGGCGACCCCGTAGGGATAGACCTCCCGTGGCTTCGGCGCGCCGGGAGCGGCCGCGGCAGCGTCGCTGATGCGCACCGCCGTGTCGGACCCGGTCGACAGCACGAAGAGTCCCGCCTCGGCTCTGGCCCCGTCCGTGACCGCCGCCCGCACCGCGGGCGCGCCTGTCAGGAAGGTCAGCGGCAGGCTCATGGCGCGGCGGAAGGGCGGCGCGCGGCCGGCTGGATAGAACCGGACGCGGCAGGGATCGAAGCGGATGTCGAGCACATGGCCCCGCAGCGCGTCCGCGCCGATTATCCCCGAGATGGGGGTGGGGAAGAGGCCAGTGCGGACGTCGATCTTGGCCACCGTCACGGGCTGGGCTGGGAGCACGAGCCCGGCCATTTCCACGGCGCCGTTCAGCTCTGGGTCACCGAACCCCGCCTCCTGGGCCTGGGTAAGCGCAAGCACGGTGCGGGCCTGGCCGGTGTCGAGGATGTAGTCGCCCGCGAAGCCCGCCACCCTGGCCGGGA
>JAGWSE010000469.1 GCA_028869395.1 Alphaproteobacteria bacterium
CGTCGCGCCCGCCCCGGCGGCCCGGCGGCCTGCCGCGCTGGGGTCCGGCGGCGGGCGCCATCCTGGTGGCCGTGCTGGGCCTGGCCATACTGGGCGCCGCAGCGTTCGAACCGCAGTTGCTGCTGCCGGGCCCGACGCCCGGGACGCCGGAGATGGCGACAGAACCTGCGCCTGCACCGTCCGCCGCGCCGGTCGAGACGGCGGCGCAGCCCGCGGCGCACAGGCCCGCGCAGATCGCCCTCAGGCCTTCGGCGGCGCCGGCCCGCGTTCCGCCGCGCGGCGAGACGACCCTGGCGCGCACCAAGGCGCAATCTCCGCCCGCGTCCGCTCCCTTGCCAAGGTCCGCCGCCGCGCTGGCGCACAACCAGGCCTCACCCCCGCCGCCCCCGCCGAGGCCCGCGCCGCCGCCGCCCCGCGACCCGAACGCACCGATCCCCACGGCCGAGCGCGGCTAAGCGCGCGGCGCCGAAGCGCCGTTCAAGCGCGGTTCAGACAGGAGAGGGTCAGCTTGGGCGTTCGGGGATCAGAAGGAGGAGCCTCATGGGGCGACTGCTCATCGCCACCCTGACACTCGGCGTCCTCGCGGCGCCCCTCGCCGCGCTCGCCCAGCCCCCAGGCCACGCCTACGGCCGCGACCACGACCAGAACCGGGGCCGGCGCCAGGCCGCGCCGCGCTACGACCGCAGCCGACCCGACACCTGGCGCAACCGCAGCGAATGGCGCGGCTACCACGGGGACCGGCATGGCTACTGGTACGCCCCGGGCTACGGCTATCAACGGCTCAATCCGGCCTGGACCCATCACTGGCGTCGGGGACTCCACGTGCCTGCGCCCTACCGCCACTTCTATGTGCAGGACTGGGGCTACTACGGCCTGCGCCCGCCGCCCCCCGGCTACCGCTGGGTCTATCTGGACGGCGACTTCGTCCTGATGGCCGTGGCCACCGGCCTGATCGCCGACGTGATCCTCAACGGGTACTGATCGGCAATGCCTGCTCCCCTCGCCGAGCGAGCGGGAACAGGACGCGGGAGAGGGGCTGCTTCAGGCCCCGCCGAGACGGTTCGACGCCGCCCCTCTCCCGGCCCTCCACACCAGATGAAGCAGGCCCAGACGGTGGGCGCGCCATGCGCCTTGACCGTATCGGCGTTCGCTCATATTGTATGAGTGTATGCATACACAGCAGCAGCTACTCCTCTCCGCCCTGCACATCGAGCCCTCCGGGGTGCCGATCTACGTGCAGCTGCGCGAGCAGGTGCTGGGGGCTATGGGCGCCGGGCTCCTGAAGCCCGGCGACCAGATGCCGACCATGCGGGAGATGGCGGTGGCTCTGTGCATCGACCTGAACACGGTCCGCCACGCCTACGACGAGCTGGAGCGGATGGGGGCGCTGAGACTGGAGCGCGGCCGCGGAAGCTTCGTGGCCGAGCCGCCGGAGCCGCCGCCCCCTGACGCCCAGGCCGCCGCGGCCGAGCGGATCGCGCGCCAGACCCTTGCCAAGGCGAAAGCCGCGGGCGTCGAGCCGGGCGTGCTCATCGAACGGATCGCGGCGCTGGCCGCGGAGAAGGAGGACTACCCATGAACGGCTTCACGGGGTCGGATTACCGACCCAAGGGGGTCAATGGCCCGGCGGCCGTGCTGTCGGTGGTGAGCTTCGCGCTGGCGGTGCTGGCCTTCGTCCAGGGGGCGCGGACGGATTCCCTCACCTGGTTCGTGCTGGGCGGACTGCTGGTGATCGCGGGGCTGTTGATCCCGGCCTCGCTGAAAATGGCCAACCAGTGGGAGCGCGCGGTGGTGCTGCGGCTTGGGCGCCTGGACAAGGTGGCCGGACCGGGGCTGTTCTTCATCGTCCCCGTGCTCGATCAGGTCTCCAACTGGCTCGATCAGAGGATCCAGACCACCGAGTTCAACGCCGAGCAGGCGCTGTCCAAGGACACCGTGCCGGTGGACGTGGACGCGGTGATCTTCTGGCAGATTCACGACCCGCAGCGGGCCGCGCTGGAGATCACCGACTACCGCTCGGCGATCGAGCGGGTGGCGCAGACGAGCCTGCGCGAGATGGTGGGTTCGAGCTTGCTCTCGACGCTGCTGTCGGACCGCGCGAAGGGCGACGAGCTCCTGAAGGACCAGATCGGGCGCAAGACGGCCGAGTGGGGCGTCACGGCGCACTCGGTGGAGATCCGCGACATCACCGTGCCCGCCGCCCTGCAGGATGCGATGAGCCGCGAGGCGCAGGCGCAGCGCGAAGCGGCCGCCCGCGTGCACCTGGGCCAGGCGGAACAGGACGTTGCGCAGAAGTTCGTCGAGGCGGCGGAGATCTACGCCCGCAGCCCCGCCGCGCTGCAGCTGCGCGCCATGAACATCATCTACGAGACGACGAAGGAGCGCGGGGCGACGATCCTGCTGCCGACTTCGATGGTCGACAGCCTGGATCCCGGCGGGGTGATGGCGCTGGCGGGCCTGGCCGCGGGCCAGGCGGGTGGGCCAGCGAATCCGCCGGTCGCCGCCGGTTCGCCCGCGACCGCCGTGCC
>JAGWSE010000470.1 GCA_028869395.1 Alphaproteobacteria bacterium
GCCTATTTCGCCCAGTTCGACCTGGATGCGCCCTGCGTGGCCATGGTCACCGCCAGCCACAACGAGAACGGCTGGACCGGCGTGAAGATGGGAGCCCAGCGGCCGCTGACCTTCGGGCCGGACGAGATGGGCCGGCTGAAGGAGATCACCCTGAACGGCCTGTGGCGCACGGAGCCGGGCGGCAGCGTGCGCATGGTGGAGGGCGTCGCGCAGCGCTACATCGCCGACGCCGCCAGTCGGGCCAGGCTCACCCGCCCCCTGCGGGTCATCGCAGCCTGCGGCAACGGCACGGCCAGCGCCTTCGCGCCGGAGGCGCTGCGGCGCATGGGCGTGGCCGAGGTCATCGAGATGGACGCCGAGCTCGACTGGACCTTCCCGAAGTACAACCCGAACCCCGAGGACCACGTGATGCTCTCCGCCATGGCCAAGGCCGTGCGGGAGCACGGAGCGGACCTGGCGCTGGGCTTCGATGGGGACGGCGACCGCTGTGGGGTGGTGGACGACGAGGGCGAGGAGATTTTCGCCGACAAGATCGGCCTGATGCTGGCGCGCGACCTGTCGGCCCTGCACAAGGACGCGACCTTCGTGGTGGACGTGAAGTCCACGGGGCTGTTCGCCACCGACGAGGTGCTCAGGCAGAACGGCGCCAAGACCGTCTACTGGAAGACCGGCCACTCCTACATCAAGCGCAAGACCGCCGAGCTCGGCGCGCTGGCGGGGTTCGAGAAATCCGGCCACTTCTTCTTCAACCCGCCGATCGGGCGCGGCTACGACGACGGCATCGTGGCCGCCGCGGCGGTGCTGTCCATGCTCGACCGCAATCCGGGCAAGAAGCTCTCCGACCTGAAGAAGGCCCTGCCGGTCGCCTGGACCTCGCTGACCATGAGCCCGCACTGCGCCGACGAGGTGAAGTACGGCGTGGTCGACAAGATCGTCGCCGAGTACGAGGCGCTGCGCGCCAAGGGCGGCACGATCCTGGGGCGGAAGATCGCCGACCTGATCACGGTCAACGGCGTCCGCGTGGCGCTGGAGGACGGCTCCTGGGTGCTGGTGCGGGCCTCGTCGAACAAGCCCGAGCTGGTCGTCGTGGTCGAAAGCGCCCGCTCGGAGGACGACATGCGCGCCCTCTTCCGGGAGGAAGTGAAGCCGCGCCTGGCGAAACACCCCGAAGTCGGGGCCTACAACCAGGAAATCTGACCAAAAGATCTCGCGCTTGGCGCCGCGCGTGGCGCATGTTCAAAGCGCGACCTGAGCAGTCGGGACTGAGTAAGCATGCACGTTGCGATGATCGGAACAGGCTACGTGGGCCTGGTCAGCGGAGCCTGCTTCGCCGACTTCGGGCATATCGTGACCTGTATCGACAAGGACGCCTCGAAGATCGAGCGCCTGAAGTCGGGCGGGATCCCCATCTACGAGCCGGGCCTCGACACCCTGGTCGCCCGCAACGTCGAGGCGGGGCGACTGTTCTTCGACACCGACGCGGCCAAGGCGGTGAAGGAAGCCGATGCGGTGTTCATCGCGGTGGGCACGCCGTCGCGGCGCGGCGACGGCTATGCGGACCTGTCCTACGTCTACGCGGCGGCCGAGGAGATCGCGGCGCTGGTGGACGGATTCACCCTGGTGGTCACCAAATCCACCGTGCCGGTCGGCACCGGCGACGAGATCGAGGCGATCGTCAAGCGCGTGCGGCCCGAAGCCGAGGTGGCGGTGGTCTCCAACCCCGAGTTCCTGCGCGAGGGCGCGGCGATCGAGGACTTCAAGCGGCCCGACCGGGTCGTCGTGGGGACGGAGAACGAGCGCGCCCGCGAGGTCATGCGCGAGCTCTACCGGCCGCTTTACCTCAACGAGACGCCGATCGTGTTCACCAGCCGCCGGACCAGCGAGCTGATCAAGTACGCGGCCAACGCCTTCCTGGCGATGAAGATCACCTTCATCAACGAGATCGCCGACCTGTGCGAGGCGGTGGACGCCGACGTGCAGCAGGTGGCGCGGGGCATCGGACTCGACAACCGCATCGGCGGCAAGTTCCTGCACGCAGGGCCGGGCTACGGCGGCTCGTGCTTCCCGAAGGACACGCTGGCGCTGGTGCGAACGGCGCGCTCGGCCGGTGCGCCGCTGGAGCTCATCGAGACCACCGTGAAGGTGAACGACGAGCGCAAGAAGGCGATGGCCCACAAGGTCATCAAGGCGGTCAACGGCCAGGACCTCGCCGGCCGGACGATCGGCGTTCTGGGCCTCACCTTCAAGCCGAACACCGACGATATGCGCGACGCGCCGTCCCTGGACATCGTGCCGGCGCTGCAGGCGGCCGGCGCGAAGGTTCAGGCCTTCGATCCCGAGGGCCACGAGGCCGAGCACATGCTGAAGGACGTGGCCTTCAAGTCCGACCCCTACGACGTGGCGGAAGGCGCCGACGCGCTGGTGATCATCACCGAGTGGGACCAGTTCCGCGCGCTCGACCTCGACCGGATCAAGCTCCTGATGAAGAAGCCGTTAATGGTCGACCTGCGCAACATCTACAAGCCCGACGACATGCGCGCCCGCGGCTTCACCTACACCAGCGTCGGCCGCGGCAGCGTCTGACCGCGCGGGATCGAGCCGCCACAGCCGCCAACCCTGGGCGCGCCGGGCGACGGCAAGCCGCCCCCTTGCGTCCCGGGCCCCGCTTCGGCCAGCCTGCGGGCGGGGAAAGCGAGGGGAAGGTCATCATGCGTAGGCTGGGTTTCGGCGTCGCCTTGTGCGCGGCGCTCATCGTCGGTCCGGCGGCGGCGCGCGAGCGCTACGACGTCCTGATCCGCGGCGGGACGATCTACGACGGCTCGGGGCGGCCGGGCGTGCGGGGCGACGTGGCGGTGAAGGGCGACCGCATCGTCTACGTGGGGCCGCATGCGCCGGGGATGGCCGCCAAGGTGGTCGACGCGCGCGGCCTCGCTGTCTCGCCGGGGTTCGTGAACATGCTGAGCCAAGCCCAGGAGAGCCTGCTGGTCGACGGCAAGGGCGAAAGCGACCTTCGCCAGGGCGTGACGCTGGAGGTGATGGGCGAAGGCTGGTCCATGGGGCCGAAGACGCCGGCCATGGCCAAGCGGGACGAGGCGCGCGAGGGCGACATCAAGTTCCCGATCACCTGGTCCACGCTGGGCGGCTATCTCTCCATGCTCCAGACGCGCGGCGTGTCGATGAACGTGACCTCGTTCGTAGGCGCGACCACAGTGCGCGACGTGGTGCTGGGCGAGGCCGACGTGCAGCCGACCCCTGCCCAGCTCGCCCGCATGCGCGGCCTTGTCGATCAGGCGATGGAGGAAGGCGCGGTGGGCGTCGGCGCGAGCCTGATCTACGCCCCTTCGATCTACGCCAAGACGCCGGAGCTGGCGGCGCTGGCGACCGAGGCCGGCCGCTGCGGCGGCATCTACATCGCCCACATCCGTTCCGAGGGCGACCATGTGCTGGACGCGATCGACGAGACCATCGAGATCGCCCGCGAGTCCGGCGCGCCCGCCGAGATCTATCACTTCAAGGTCGCGGGAAGGGACAACTGGGACAAGCTCGGGCCCGCCATCGCGAAGATCGAGGCCGCCCGCCGCGAGGGGCTGCGCATCACCGCCAACATGTACACCTACACCGCCGGCGCCACCGGCCTGAACGCGGGCATGCCGCCGTGGGTGCAGGACGGCGGGCTGGAGGCCTGGATCCGGCGGCTGAAGGACCCGGCGATCCGCGCCCGCGTGGCCGAGGAGATGAAGAACGCCCATCCGCAGGGCTGGGAGAACCTGATGGGGCTGGCCGGCGCGGACGGGACGCTGCTGCTCGCCTTCAAGAACCCCAAGCTGAAGCCGCTCACCGGCAAGACGCTCGCCGAGGTCGCCAAGATGCGCGGAGAGAACCCGGAGCAGACCGCCATCGACCTGGTCATCGAGGACGGCAGCCGCGTCGGCGTGGCCTATTTCCTGATGAGCCAGGACAACCTTCGCCGGAAGGTGGCGCTGCCATGGATGAGCTTCGGCTCCGACGAGGACGCCGAGGCGCCCAAGGGCGTCTTCCTGCTCTCCCAGCCGCATCCCAGGGCCTACGGCAACTTCGATCGCGTGCTCGCCAAGTACGTCCGCGACGAGCATGTGATCACCCTGCCCGACGCCATCCGCAAGCTCTCGGCGCTGCCGGCGGCCAATCTTTCGCTGAGGGACCGTGGCCGGCTGAAGCGCGGCTATTTCGCCGACGTGGTGGTGTTCGATCCGGCGACCATCCAGGACCACGCGACCTATGAGAAGCCGCAGCAGTTCTCGACCGGCGTCCGCGACGTGCTGGTGAACGGCCGCTTCGCCCTGGAAGACGGCGAGCCCACCGGGGCGCACAGCGGCCGGTTCGTGCACGGACGGGCCTGGACCGGCGCGCCCGGCGGCGGCTGCCGCGCCTCGGCGAAGGACTGGACCTGGGCCTCGTAGGCGCCGGACCATGCGGAAGCCCCGCCTGTTCCACGTCAGCGAGGAAGCCAGGATCGCGCGTTTCGAGCCGCGCGCGAACTATCGCGTGGAGGGCGAGATGGTCTGGGCGGTTGACGAGCCGCACCTCGTCAACTTCCTGACCCCGCGCGACTGCCCGCGGATCACGTACGGATCGGGGCCGCAGACGACGGATGAGGACGCCGTGCGATTCCTGGGGCTGGTCCGGCGCGTCGTGGCGTTCGAGGCCGCTCGGCTCGATCAGGTTCGCGCCTGCACGCTTCATATCTACGAAGTGCCGCCGGAGAGCTTCGAGCCGGAATTGCCGGAAGCGGGCTACTGGATCTCACGGACGCCGGTGACGCCGATCGGGGTCCGCACCGAGACGGACCTGCTTTCGGCGCTGACCCGGGCCGGCGCCGAAGTGCGCATCCTGCAGGACTTCTGGACGCTCTGCGACGCGGTGGCGGCGTCCAGCCTGGAATTCTCGATCATCCACAAGGAGCTCGCCGCCCCCCGGAGCGGATGAGGCGATCAGAATCCGCGGTGGCTGACGTTGACCAGGTGCTGCGCGATGAAGACGGCGCCCGCCCAGAAGGCGACCGCCAGCAAGGCGACGAAGGCCAGGCACGCCACGGAGCTGATGCTCCTGTTGGTCCCCAGCCGCGTCACACCCCCGAATGCGAGGTTGCGCCGCATATTCTCTCCCTAGTCTTATGGCGCCGCGCCGATCGAGCGGCGCAGCCTGATGTCGAGACTGACACAATCCTTAAGACTTGGGTAGGGTTGCTCACGAACGACGTTACGCCGTCTCACCAAGGCCTGGCGCGGTCGGCGTTCCGAGAGCGGGCCGGAAGGGCGTGAAGCGGCTAGGCCGCCGCCTTCTTCACGGCGCCGGCGATCTCGCGGACCACCTGGTTGACGAGCTTCTCGTCGTCGCCCTCGGCCATGATGCGGATGAGCGGCTCGGTGCCGGAGGCGCGCACGACGATGCGGCCCGAGCCGTTCAGGCGCTGCTCGGCCTCCTTGATGGCGCCCTTGACCTGCTCGCTCTCCAGCGGCTTTCCGGCCACGAAGCGGACGTTCTCCAGCTTCTGCGGCACGGGCTCGAACTGGCGGGCCAGCGCGCTCATCGGCCGGTCGCTCTCCTTCAGCACCGCCAGCACCTGCAGAGCGGCCAGCAGGCCGTCCCCGGTGGTGGCGAAGTCGCGCAGGATGATGTGGCCGGACTGTTCGCCGCCGAGGTTGAATCCCCCCTCCCGCATGCGGGCCATGACGTAGCGATCGCCCACCTGGGTGCGTTCCAGCCTGAGCCCGCGCGCCGTGATGAAGCGCTCGAGCCCGAGGTTGGACATGACCGTGGCCACGACGCCGCCGCCGGTCAGCTTGTCCCGCTTGGCCCAGTTGTCCGCGATGAGGGCCATGATCTGGTCGCCGTCGATCACCTGACCCTTCTCGTCGCAGATCACGACCCGGTCGGCGTCGCCGTCCAGCGCGATGCCGATGTCGGCGCGGTAGTCCTTGACCGCCTTCTGCATGGCGGCGGGGTGCGTCGAGCCACACTCCTCGTTGATGTTGAAACCGCTCGGCCCGATTCCGACGGGGATCACCTCGGCGCCCAGTTCATAGAGGGCCTCCGGCGCGACCTTGTAGGCGGCGCCATTGGCGCAATCGATGACGATCCTCAGGCCCGAGAGGCTGAGGCGGCGCGGGAAGGTGCCCTTGGCGATCTCCACGTAGCGCGCCTGGCAGTCGTCGATCCGCTGCACCCGGCCCAGCGACGTCGGGCTGGCGAGCCCTTCCTCCAGCCCCTGGTCCATGAGCTGCTCGATTTCGAGCTCGCGCTCGTCGGAAAGCTTGTAGCCGTCGGGGCCGAACAGCTTGATGCCGTTGTCGGCAAAGACGTTGTGGGAGGCCGAGATCATCACCCCCAGGTCGGCGCGCAGGGACCGCGTCATCATCGCCACGCCCGGGGTCGGCAGCGGCCCGAACAGGCGCACGTCCATGCCGACGCTGGTGAACCCCGCGACCAGGGCCGGCTCGATCATGTAGCCCGACAGCCGCGTGTCCTTGCCGATCACCACCAGATGGCGGCGCTCGTCCTTGGACATGAAAAGCTTGCCCGCGGCCATGCCGACGCGCAAAGCCACCTCCGCGGTCATGGGATGGCGATTGGCCTGGCCGCGGATCCCGTCGGTTCCGAAATAGGCGCGCTTGTTCATCGGCAACTCACGAAACGATCCGAAACCCAGATTTAGTCGACGGGATTATGCCGAATGGTAAAGCCGGCTCCGCTCTCGTGCGACCGGAGCCGTTTAGCACAAAGGACGTCATAGCAGCATGTGCGGGATTATCGGCATCGTCGGAACGCGCCCCGTCCAGGAGCGCCTGATCGACAGCCTCAAGCGCCTGGAGTACCGCGGCTACGACTCCGCCGGCGTGGCGGGCGTCGTCGACGGCCATGTCGAACGCCGCCGCGCCAAGGGCAAGATCCGGGCGCTGGAGGAGGTGCTCGCGGGCGAGCCGCTGAAGGCCAGCGTCGGGATCGGCCACACCCGCTGGGCGACCCACGGCGAGCCTTCCACCCGCAACGCCCACCCGCACGCCTCGGGCCGCGTCACGCTGGTCCACAACGGAATCATCGAGAACTATGCCGAGCTGCGGGAAGCCCTGAAGAAGAAGGGCCGCAGCTTCGAGAGCGAGACGGACAGCGAGGTGATCGCCCAGCTGCTGGACGAGGAGCTGAAGACCAAGCCGCCGCTGGAGGCCCTCAAGGCGACCCTCGACCAGCTCACCGGCGCCTATGCGATCGCCGTGCTGATCGACGGCTGCGACGAGCTGATCATGGGCGCGCGCCGTGGATCGCCGCTGGTGGTGGGCTATGGCGACGGCGAGATGTTCCTGGGTTCCGACGCCCTGGCGGTGGGCCCGTTCACCAACCGCATCGCCTACCTCGAGGAAGGCGACTACGTCGCGATCGACCACAAGCAGGCGCAGATCTTCGACGAGGCGGGCAATCCGGTTGAGCGGCCGGTCCGCACCGTCGCCGCCTCCGCCGCCCTGGTCGAGAAGGGCAACTACCGGCACTTCATGGAAAAGGAGATCCATGACCAGCCGGACGCCTGCCAGCACACGCTGTCGGCCTACATCGATCCCACCACGGGCCGCGTGCACGCGCCGGGCCGGCTGGACTTCGCCCAATACGATCGGGTGCAGATCGTGGCCTGCGGCACCGCCTCCTACGCGGGACAGATCGCCCGCTACTTCTTCGAGCGGCTGGCGGGGCTGCCCTGCGAGGTCGAGGTGGCCTCGGAGTTCCGCTATCGCCAGCCGGCGGTGACCAAGGGCACGCTGGCGGTCGCCGTCTCGCAGTCGGGCGAGACTGCCGACACCCTGGCGGCGCTGCGCTGGTGCAAGGCGCAAGGCCTGACCACGGCCGCAGTCGTCAACGTCCACGAATCCACCATGGCCCGCGAGGCCGACCTGTTGTGGCCCACTCACGCCGGCCCGGAGATCGGGGTCGCCTCGACCAAGGCCTTCACCAGCCAGGTCGCCGCCCTGACCGCCCTGGCGGTGGCGGCCGCGGCCGCCCGCGGGCGGATCGACACCGACGAGGAGGCGCGCTTCACGCGCCTGCTCCTCGAATCGCCGCGCCTCATCGCCGAGGCCACCCAGGTGGAGGAGGAGATCCGGGCGCTGGCCCCCGAGCTGGCCCGCGCCCGGGACGTGCTCTACCTCGGCCGCGGGGCGATGTACCCGCTGGCCCTGGAAGGCGCGCTGAAGCTGAAGGAGATCAGCTACATCCACGCGGAGGGCTACGCCGCCGGCGAGCTGAAGCACGGCCCCATCGCGCTGATTGACGAGGAGACCCCGATAATCGTCATCGCGCCCACGGACGCCCTGTTCGACAAGACCATCTCCAACATGAGCGAGGTGGCCGCGCGCGGGGGCAAGGTGATCCTGATCACCGACGAGGCGGGCGCCCGCAATGCGCCGGACGGGGCCCGGGTGATCGTGGGCCCGACCTGTGATCCGCTGCTGGCGCCGCTGGTCTACGCCCCACCGATCCAGCTCATGGCCTACTATGTCGCCGTGCAGAAGGGCGCCGACGTCGACCAGCCGCGCAACCTGGCCAAGTCGGTGACGGTCGAGTAGGCGGCGGCCTCAGCCTCGCCGCACGAGCGCGGCGCCCGCCACGACCAGCGCGAGCCCCGCCATGCGAGTGAGGTTCGCCGGGTGCCGCTCGAGCCCGAGCGCGCCCAGGTGATCGAGCAGGACGCCGGTCGCAAGCTGGCCGGCGACAGCCGCCGTGAGCAGCGCGCCGACCCCGATCCGCGGCGCGCCGAAGGCCGCCACCGCCACGAAGAAGGCGCCGTAGATCCCGCCCGACCAGGCGTACCAGGGCAAGGCCCGCAGCGCCGCGCCATCCGGCCGCGCGCGGGCGATCAGGCAGAAGACGCCGAGTGCGGCGGACCCGACCAGGAACGAGATGAGGGCCGCGTTCGCGGCCGAACCCGCGGCGCGGCCGAGCATGGCGTTGGTCGGGGCCTGGAGCGCCAGCCCTGCGCCGCCGAGGGCGGCGAGGAAGATGGTCAGAACGGCGAGGTTCATCCGGCGGGCTCCCGAGCGCTTCGCGGCTAAATCCCCGAAACCTGCGATCGGCGCCAGGGCGCGGAGCTGAGGTCCTACTTCACGCGGCGAAGAGTGGCGCGCGCGCTATCCTCGGAGACGCCGGTGCCCAGCACCCGCAGGTTCGCGAACAGGCCCACGATGTTGATCACGAAGCCGATCACGAACGGATAACGCCAGCCCCAGTCGGCGAAGTCCGCCGGGGAAAGCACCCGCGCCAGCAGCGCGAAGAGCCCGCCGGCCACAACAAGGCCGAGCGCCGCCGACAAGGCCGAAAGGTCCCAGCCGCCCGCCCCGCGCGGCGATTCGCCCCAGGCGGCGCCCAGCGAGACGCCCTGCGCCAGCCGGCAAGCGATCAGCAGGACCACGGCCGCACCCCCCACCTGCGCATGGCTGGGCAGGAAGGCCACGGCGGTGGTGGAGGCGCCAAGGATGAACTGGCCGCCCGTCAGGCCCACGCCGCGGCCGTGCCTGCGCCCCACGACGCGGGCGAAGATGGCGCCCAGGGGACTGACGGCGAACGGCAGGATCGCCGCCGAAAGCCCGGCGAGCACCGCCACAGGCGCGGCGAGCCCAGGGAAGAACACGCGGTGGAAGACCAGCGTACCCGCGAGTCCGCACGCGAAGAGGTCGAAGAACGCCGGCCAGCGGGCCAGCACCAGGGCGGGCGCGGTGTCATCCATGGCCGCAGCGCGCGACTTGGCGTGCAGCCTCTGGGCCTCGATCTCGAGCTTAAGCGACGAGGGCCAAGCGTACTCCTGACTCATGCAGGTCCTTCCGTTTCCTTCCCATCGGCTCGTTGGCCGCGCCGCCTATCGACGGTCTCTAAACCGCAGGATGACCGACCGTTGCGAACGCGCAACCGGAAACTCGCCCTAAACGCGCAGGGGGGTGGACAAACGGTCCAATGTCGCAGGCTTGATGCATGGGTGTATCGCGCCGCAACAAAGTCGTTTGCATCCTTGAAACAGGTCAAATCGTGAGACTTTTCAAAGTGGCGCTTGCCGCGCCGCTGCTGTTTGCGCTTGCCGGCTGCAAGATGGTCGTGATGGACCCGGCCGGTGATATTGCAATGCAGCAGAGAAACCTGATCCTGCTCGCCACCGGCCTCATGCTGCTGATCATCGTGCCGGTGATCGCGGCGACCCTGTTCTTCGCCTGGAAAT
The DNA here is from genome assembly GCA_028869395.1 of Alphaproteobacteria bacterium. Classification (GTDB taxonomy): domain Bacteria; phylum Pseudomonadota; class Alphaproteobacteria; order Caulobacterales; family Caulobacteraceae; genus Phenylobacterium. The sequence continues at coordinate 10,232 of JAGWSE010000470.1, forward strand.
ACCGGGCCTCGAACACCGAGGCCGCCTACGACCCCGACTGGCACCACTCGACGAAGCTGGAACTCCTCATCTGGTCGATCCCGATGGCGGTCATCGTCGTGCTGGGCTCGGTGGCCTGGATCTCCAGCCACACGCTCGACCCCTATCGGCCACTGTCGCGCATCGGTCCGAACCGGCCCGTTCCGGCCGGGATGAAGCCGCTGGAGGTCGACGTGGTCGCCCTCGACTGGAAGTGGCTGTTCATCTACCCGCAGCTCGGCGTCGCCAGCGTCAACGAGCTGGCCGCCCCGGTCGATCGGCCGATCTCCTTCCGGATCACCGCCTCCTCGGTGATGAACTCGTTCTACATCCCGGCGCTGGCGGGGCAGATCTACGCCATGCCGCGGATGCAGACCCAGCTGCACGCGGTGATCAACAAGCCTGGCGTCTATGACGGCCTGTCGGCGAATTTCTCGGGCTCCGGTTTCTCGGACATGCGCTTCAAGTTCAAGGGCATGTCGCAGGCCGACTTCGACAGCTGGGTGGCGGGCCTGCGCGCCAGCCCCGCGCACCTGACGCGCGCCGACTACGCCCAGCTGGCCAAGCCCAGCGGCGACGAGCCGGTCCGCCACTACGCGACGGTCGACCCGGACCTGTTCACCCGGATCATCGGCGGCTGCGCCGCACCTGGCCAGGCCTGCGCCAACGACATGCCGGGCATGCCCGACATGACCCGCGCCTCGGTCGACAAGACCAAGATCTGCACGCCCCAGCGCGTGGCCCTGAACACCCGCCGCCCCGCCGCCGCCAAGGCCGTCCGGGCCGAATGAAGATGTCAGAGATGCCAAACCTCGCCGCGTCCAGCCATCTGGACATCGCCAAGCTGATCTTCGGGCGCCTCACCTGGGACGCCTTCCCGATCCACGAGCCGATCCTGGTCGGCACCTTCGCGGTCGTGGCCCTCGGGGGCCTGACCGTGCTGGGGCTGATCACCCGCTACAAGCTCTGGGGCTACCTCTGGCGCGAGTGGTTCACGAGCGTGGACCACAAGAAGATCGGCGTCATGTACATGGTGCTGGGGGTCGTCATGCTGCTGCGCGGCTTCGCCGACGCCCTGATGATGCGGGCCCAGCAGGCGGTCGCCTTCGGGGCCAACCACGGCTACCTGCCGCCGCACCACTACGACCAGATCTTCACGGCCCACGGCACGATCATGATCTTCTTCGTGGCCATGCCGCTGGTGGTGGGGCTGATGAACTTCGTCGTGCCGCTGCAGATCGGCGCGCGCGACGTGGCCTTCCCCTACCTCAACAACTTCAGCTTCTGGATGACGGTCGGCGGCGCCGTGACGGTGATGATGTCACTGTTCGTGGGCGAGTTCGCCCGCACCGGCTGGCTCGCCTATCCGCCGCTGTCCAACCTGGCCTACAGCCCCGACGTCGGCGTGGACTACTACATATGGTCGCTGCAGATCGCCGGGGTCGGGACATTGCTCTCCGGGGTCAACCTGGTCGCCACCATCATCAAGATGCGTGCGCCCGGCATGAGCCTGATGAAGATGCCCGTCTTCACCTGGACGGCGCTGTGCACGAACATCCTGATCGTCGCCACCTTCCCGGTGCTGACCGCAGCGCTGGCCCTGCTCGCCGCCGACCGTTACCTCGGCATGCACTTCTTCACGAACGCCCTCGGGGGCAACCCGATGATGTACGTGAACCTGATCTGGATCTGGGGTCACCCGGAGGTCTACATCCTGATCCTCCCGGCCTTCGGCATCTATTCCGAGGTCGTCCCGACCTTCGCCGGCAAGCGCCTCTTCGGCTACACCTCGATGGTCTACGCCACGATGGTCATCACCGTGGCCTCGTACCTGGTGTGGCTGCACCACTTCTTCACCATGGGGTCGGGCGCCAGCGTCAACGGCTTCTTCGGGATCACCACCATGGTCATCTCGATCCCGACCGGCGCGAAGATCTTCAACTGGCTGTTCACGATGTACCGCGGCCGGGTGCGCTTCGAGGTGCCCATGCTGTGGACGGTCGGCTTCATGGTGACGTTCGTCATCGGCGGCATGACCGGCGTGCTGCTGGCGGTGCCCCCTGCCGACTTCGTCCTGCACAACAGCCTGTTCCTCGTGGCCCACTTCCACAACGTGATCATCGGCGGCGTGGTGTTCGGCGCCTTCGCGGGCATCAACTACTGGTTCCCCAAGGCCTTCGGCTTCAAGCTCGATCCGTTCTGGGGGAAGATGTCCTTCTGGCTGTGGCTGGTGGGCTTCTACTTCGCCTTCATGCCGCTCTACGTGCTGGGCCTGATGGGCGTGACCCGCCGGGTCAGCCACTTCGACGATCCGAGCCTGCAGATCTGGTTCGTGATCGCCGCCTTCGGCGCGGTCCTGATCCTGGGCGGCATCGTCTCCTTCCTGGTGCAGATCGCGGTCAGCATCATGAAGCGCGAGGAGCTGCGCGACGTGACGGGCGACCCCTGGAATGCGCGCACGCTGGAGTGGTCCACCTCTTCGCCGCCGCCGGACTACAACTTCGCCTTCACGCCGGTGGTCCATTCGCTGGACGCCTGGTGGGACATGAAGGCCCGCGGCTACCAGCGGCCGGTGGAGGGCTTCATCCCGATCCACATGCCCAAGAACACGGGCGCCGGCGTGATCCTGGCGGGCCTCGCCACCGCCGCCGGTGTCGCACTGATCTGGTACATGTGGTGGCTCGCCGCCGCGTCCCTGGTCGCCCTGGTCGCCGTGGCCATCGCCCACAGCTTCAACGAGGACCGCGACTTCCACATCCCGGCCGAGGCCGTGGTGGAAGCCGAAGGCGCCCGCACTGAACTCCTGAGGACCGCAGCATGACGGCCGCCACCAACCAGATCCGCCTCGTGGGCGGCCGCGCCGGCCCCGAGTTCCACCTGACCGAGGAGCACCATCCGGAGAACAGCACCCTGCTGGGGTTCTGGATCTACCTGATGAGCGACTGCCTCATCTTCGCCTGCCTGTTCGCCACCTACGGCGTGCTGGGGCGCAACTACGCCGGCGGGCCGACGGGCGCGCAGGTGTTCGAGCTGCCCATGGTGGCGGTGAACACGGCGCTGCTGCTGTTCTCGTCCATCACCTACGGCATGGCGATGGTGGCCAGCCAGGAGAACAAGGTCCGCGAGACCCTGGGCTGGCTGGCCGTCACCGGCCTCTTGGGCTGCGGATTCCTGGGCCTGGAGCTCAAGGAGTTCGCGCACCTGATCGCCGACGGCGCCGGGCCGCAGCGCAGCGCCTTCCTGTCCAGCTTCTTCACGCTGGTGGGCACCCACGGCCTGCACGTCACCTTCGGGGTGATCTGGCTGGTGACCCTGATGACCCAGGTCGCCAGGAAGGGCCTCACCGAGACCACGCGCCGCCGGCTGATGTGTCTCAGCCTCTTCTGGCACTTCCTCGACGTGATCTGGATCGGGGTGTTCTCGTTCGTCTATCTGATGGGAGTCATGTGATGAGCGCCGACGTCGCCCACCACGACCACGGACACGCCGCCACCAGCGGTTTCCACGCCACCCGCAAGGACTACGCAGTGGGCTTCGGCCTCGCGGCCGTCATGACCGCCCTGCCGTTCTGGCTGGTGATGACCCACCCGCTGGGCAGCGCCGCGCTGACCGCCGGCGTGGTGATCGCCTTCGCGGTGGCGCAGGTCGTGGTCCACATGATCTACTTCCTGCATATGAACAGCCGCTCGGAAGGCGGCTGGACCATGCTCGCCCTGCTGTTCACCATCCTGATGGTCGGCATCGTGCTCTCGGGCTCGCTGTGGGTCATGTACCACCTGAACGCCAACATGATGACGATCACGCCGCAGGACGCGCGGCAGATGCCGTGATGACGCACGAGGCCTCGAACGCATCCGCAACGACGGGCCGCCGCGGCGGCTGGCGGATCGCCGCCGTCGTCCTCGGATTCCTGCTGTTCGCAGGTTTCGTCGCCCTCGGCGTCTGGCAGCTCGAGCGGCTGCAGTGGAAGCTGGACCTGATCGCGCGCGTCAACGCCCGCGTCCAGGCCCCGGCCGCGGCCCCGCCCGGGCCCGCGGCCTGGAGCCAGGTCACCCGCAAGGCGGACGAATACCGCCATGTCCTTGTCCGCGGCGTCTTCGAGAACGACAAGCAGACCCTCGTCCAGGCGGTCACCCAGGCCGGGCCGGGCTTCTGGGTCATGACGCCGCTCGCGACCGACCAGGGCTATACCGTGCTCGTCAACCGTGGCTTCGTGCCGGGCGACAATCCGACCCTGGCGGCCCGCGCGGCCGGCCCGGTCTCCGGCGAGACGACGGTCACGGGGCTCCTGCGCATCACCGAGCCGCACGGCGGCTTCCTGCGCGCCAACCAGCCGGCGGCGGGCCGCTGGTACTCGCGCGACGTGGCGGCGATCGCGCGAGCGCGCGGGATCGCCCAGGTCGCGCCCTATTTCATCGACGCCGACGCCACCCCAAATCCCGGAGGGTGGCCGCGCGGCGGTATGACCGTCATCCACTTCCGCAACGCCCACCTCGCCTATGCGCTCACCTGGTTCGGCATGGCCGGGATGACGGCGCTGTGGGGCGCGTGGCCGTTGATCGAAGCCCGGCGCAAGCGTCGCCGGCGGACAGGAGCAGACCTCGGCGCCCTCCATGGCCAGTCGAGCTGACGCAGCCCTCCTCACGGCGGACCAGGCGCCGCTCGCCGCCGCGGCGGCGCGCAAGAACCTCCTTCAGCTCGTGCACCTGCGCTGGATCGCGGCGGCGGGCCAGGTGGCGACCATCGCCGTGGTCGAGTGGGGCCTGAACGTCCGCCTGCCCCTGCTCGCCATGGGCATCGTCCTGACAACCCTGCTCGCGGGCAACCTGCTAACCCTGGCCCGCCTGCGCTGGGCCAGCCCCGTGACCAACGGCGAGCTGTTCCTGGCGCTCACCTTCGACGCCCTTATCCTGACGGCGCTGCTCTATCTGAGCGGCGGCGCCACAAACCCCTTCACCCTGCTCTACCTGCAGCAGGTGATCCTGGGCGCGGTCCTGCTCGAGGCCTGGGCGGTCTGGGCGATGATCGGCGTGACCTTCCTGTGCTTCATGGGCCTGACGGAGGGCTATCGCCCGCTTCAGCTTCCGCCCGGCGGCGGACCGCACCACCTGTTCGCCCTCTATATCCAGGGGGCGCTGGTGGGCTTTGCGCTGAACGCCATGCTGCTGGCGACGTTCATCAGCCGCATCAACGCCAACCTGCGCGACCAGAACGATCGCCTGGCCGCGCTTCGACAAAGGGCGGCGGAGGAGGATCACATCGTCCGCATGGGCCTGCTCGCCTCCGGCGCGGCCCACGAGCTCGGCACGCCGCTTGCGACCCTGGACGTGATACTGGGCGACTGGCGCCGCATGCCGAAGCTGTCCCGCGACCCAGAGCTCGCCCAGGAGATCGAGGACATGCGCGCCGAGGTGGCGCGCTGCAAGGCGATCGTCACCGGCGTCCTGGTCTCGGCCGGCGAGGCGCGCGGCGAGGCGGCCGGCGTTTCCGGACTGAAGGCCTACCTGCACGACCTCTTCGAAGAGTGGATGGCGCGCCGTTCGCCCCCGCATGCGGTCTTCCACGACGAGTTGCGCGCCAACCCGGATATCGTCGCCGACTCGGCGCTGAAGCAGGCGCTGAGCAATCTGCTCGACAACGCCATGGAAGCATCGCCCGAGGCCGTGCGCATGCGCGCCCGGCTGGAAGACGACGAACTGGTGGTCCGCATCGAGGACGACGGCGCAGGCTTCACGCCCCAGATGCTCGTCGACCTCGGGAAGCCCTACCACTCGACCAAGGGCCGGCTGGGCGGGGGGCTCGGCCTGTTCCTGGTGGTCAACGTGGTGCGCAAGCTGGGCGGGCGGCTCGAGGCCCGCAACCGCGAGGGCGGCGGCGCGGAGGTAAAGGTCTCGCTGCCGCTCGGCGCCCTCGCCATCGGAGCCCGCACATGAGCGACCGCCGGCTGCTGATCGTGGAAGACGACGCCAAGTTCGCCACCGCGCTGCAGCGCTCCTTCGAGCGCAAGGGCTACCTGGTGCGCCGCGCAGGCCGCGTGGCCGAAGCGCTGGAGGCGCTGGAGGCGCTCAAGCCCGGCTACGCCGTCGTGGACCTGAAGCTTGACGGCGAATCCGGGCTCGCGTGCGTACAGGCCCTGCACGAGCGCGACCCTTCGCTGCAGATCGTGGTGCTGACCGGGTTCGCGAGCATCGCCACCGCGGTGGAGGCGATCAAGCTGGGCGCGCGCCATTATCTGGCCAAGCCGTCGAACACCGATGACATCGAAGCGGCGTTCGCCAAGGACGCCGGCGACGTCTCGGCGCCCATCGGCGCGCGTACGACCTCGATCAAGACCCTGGAATGGGAGCGCATCCACGAAACCCTCGTGGAAACCGACTTCAACATCTCCGAGACCGCCCGGCGGCTCGGCATGCACCGGCGCACGCTCGCGCGGAAACTCGAGAAGCGGCGGCTGAAATAGCCCCAAAAAGCAAAACGGCCGCTCCATCCGGAGCGGCCGCTCGCCAATAAGATCGGTGAGATCTTACTTCGTGTTCGACGACATCGAGTTGGTGGTGGTCGTCGTCGTGTTGGTGTCCGTGGTGTTGGACGCCATCGCATTCGCCGACGTGTTGGTGTCCGACGGGGTCGTCGTGGTCGTCGTGGTGGTGTTGGTGGTGTCAGCCGCAGTCGCGTTGGTGTCCGCGGTGTTCGTCTCAGACTTCTTCTGGCAAGCGGCGACGCCCAGCGCGAGCACCGCAGCAGCGGCCACCGAAGTCACGATACGCAGTTTCATGGATTGCTCCCCTGGAGGACTATCCCCCGACGGGGTGAGTCATACACGGTTTCGTGATTTCCCGAAATCGTGATCGTGGCCCCGGCGTGAATTTTTGTCGCCGGGCCTGTGGATTTCACCCGGGGCCTCCGCTACGGCGCCCGGGACGGATCGCTCGGGCCGGCTCTGCGTTTGAGTGCCGCCGAAAGCTCAAGCTTGGCTCCAGTGACAGGTCGGAGGGGATTGATGACGAAACGCGTGCGCAAGGCGGTCCTGCCCGTGGCGGGACTGGGGACCCGGGTGCTGCCCGGCGCCAAGACCACGCCCAAGAACCTGCTCAACGTCGTGGACCGGCCCATCCTGTCCTACATCGTCGAGGAGGCGCGCGCCGCCGGCATCGAGCACCTCGTCTTCATCGTCGGCCGCGGCCAGGGCGCGATCGAGGACTATTTCGACGCCAATCCGGAAGTCGAAGGCGCGCTGGAGGCCAAGGGCAAGGCCGATATCCTGGCCGAGGTCCGCCGCGACATCGGGCCGCCCGGCGAGATGAGCTTCGTGCGCCAGATGGCGCCCCTGGGGCTGGGCCACGCCGTCTGGTGCGCCCGCCACGTGGTCGGCGACGAACCGTTCGCCGTGATCCTGCCGGACATGCTCATGGCCGCCGAGCCGCCGGCGCTCGCCCAGGCCGTCGCGGCCTACGAGAAGGTCGGCGGCAACATCGTGGTCGTCGAGCCCGCACCCGAGGGCGAGGCCCACAAGTACGGCATCGTCGCGCTCGAGAAGGCGGCCGGCCGGCTCAACAGGATGACCGGCATGGTCGAGAAGCCGGCGCCGGGGACCGAACCCTCGAACCTCTTCATATCCGGCCGCTACATCCTGCAGCCCGAGATCTTCGAGGTTCTGGAGACGCAGGAGCGCGGCGCGGGCGGCGAGATCCAGCTCACCGACGGCATGGCGGCCCTGATGAAACGCCAGGATTTCCACGCCCTGGAGTACGACGGGACCACCTTCGACTGCGGCGACAAGATCGGGCTTCTGCGCGCCAACATCGCGTTCGCCCTTCGCAGGCCCGAGCTGGCCGCGCCGGCGCGCCGGATGATCGAGGACCTGCTGCGCGCCTGAGCGCTGCGGCGGCCCGCCGCAGGTTCTGCTTGGCGAACCCCGCCCTGGTGCGCTAGCCCTTGACGGGGGAGACACGTCACGGAGTAGCGATGCGCGTTCTCATCCTAGGCGGCGACGGCTTCTGTGGCTGGCCTACGGCGCTTCATCTTTCCGCTCGCGGCCACGACGTCGAGATCGTGGACAATCACTCGCGCCGGCGGATCGACGAGGAGCTGGGGGCGGGATCGCTCACGCCCATCGAAGATCTGGACGCCAGGCTCGCGGCCTGGAAGGATGTCTCCGGACGGACCATCCGCTCACACCGGCTGACCGTCGGCAAGGACTACGACGAGCTGGTCGAAGTTCTGAAGGCCTTCCGGCCCGACGCCGTCGTCCATTTCGCCGAGCAGCGGGCGGCGCCCTATTCGATGAAGTCGGCGCGCCA
>JAGWSE010000038.1 GCA_028869395.1 Alphaproteobacteria bacterium
CATCGGCAGGGTAAGCGTCGCGCCGACGCCCACCGCCGCGCCGTTGATCGCGGCGATGGAGGGCTTGCGGCAGTTGAAGATGGCGCCCACGAAGCCGGAGCCGGAGCCGGAGCCGCGGGGGCGGTTCGGCGCGGCGAAGGCGACGGAGCCATGGGCGCCGGCGTCGAAGGCGTTGGCGCCGCCCGAGATGTCGGCCCCGGCGCAGAAGGCGCGGCCGGCGCCGGTGACGATCACCACGCGGACGGAATCGTCCTCGTCGGCGCGGCGGAAGGCGTCCTCCAGCTCTGCGCCCATCACGGCGGTGTAGGCGTTCAGCTTCTCGGGCCGGTTGAGGGTGACGGTGAGGATCGGACCGTCGGTCTCGTAGAGCAGGGTTTCATAGGCCATGGGCGTGCTCCGCGCCGGATCTTCCGTCCGGCGCGGACCAGCCTGACCCGGGCTCGCCGCCCGGGCAACGGCGCCCCAGCGTCAACCGCCGCTGGGCTTCGCTTCGAGGAACGATGGATCAGGGGCGGGGAAGAATGGTCGGAGTGGCAGGATTTGAACCTGCGACCCCCGCGTCCCGAACACGGTGCTCTACCAGACTGAGCTACACTCCGACTTGGGAGCGCGCCTTATAGGGGACCATCCCCGGCCCCGCAAGCGGGCCAAAGGGGCCGTTGCGCATGGGGATTCGGTGCGCTATGTCGGCGCCTCCGCGGCGGCCTGCCGGCCCGCCGGCGGCATCCCTGCTGGGGGATGGTGTAATGGTAACACAGCGGTTTTTGGTACCGTTATTCTAGGTTCGAGTCCTAGTCCCCCAGCCATTCATTTCCTTTGGGAACTCCTCGGCACGAAGCGGGTCCGTCCTCAGGATTCACAGGGCCGTCCACCATTCCGTTTCCTGGGCGTTCCGCTGCAGCTTCTCCACCATGGCAGGCCCGATCTCCCCGCCCGTGACGTAGCGGGCCGCGATCTGCTCCACCTTGGTCTTCGACCAGCCGAGGATGGTCGCTGCCGTCCCGCGAAGGTCGTGGAAGCGCAGGTGCTGGATCGAGAGCCCGCCGGCGGCCGCGGCGTCCAGCTTGGCGCGCAGATTGGCGCTCTCGAGGCCCGATCCGGTCCAGGGGCGCTTGCGGGCCGGGTTCAGGAGGGTCGGGCTCTGGCCCCGGGGGGTTCTCTCTGGACTACCGAGTTCGGGGCGGACTGGAAGTGGACGGGTCGCGAGAACCGCGAGTACCTGTCGGTAAAGCTCGAACACCCGAGCTTCACAGCGCCGATCTTCGCCTCCATGGTGGAGGCCGGGCAGGGCTCCAGTCTCATCTGGGCGCGCAGCCGGACGGCCGAATAGGCCACGACGCCCCGCCGCTCCGACGGCGGTCGCACTTCACGCCTCAGGGTCGAGAGCGCCGGTCTCAAGGACGACAGCGGGAACAGCGTTCGCCTCGATCGGGCTGGCGGCGGCCCGCACGAGCCAGGTCGCCGCTGCCGAGACCAGGTCGGTGCGCGGCCACGCGCCTAGTCCCTGCAGGAGCTCAAGCTGCTCGCGCAGCGCGGCGTAGGTGACCGGTCGGGATTCCGCCTCGTCGGCGAGCCCGTCGAGCGCTCGCGCCACCTCGATCGTGGCCGCCACGCGGGCTTCCAGCGCCTGCGGCATGAGCATCTCCGGGCCATGAACGAACACCTGCTTCCGTTCGCGGAGGTCCCCGGCGAGCCGCCGGAGCGCATCGCCCAGTGAGCTCAGGAGCGCGTAGCTCGTGCTTCGGCCGCCGGCGCTCTCGCGGACCAGGAGGCGGAGGCGCATCAGGTCCTCGATGTCCCTGAGCGCCGTGTCCTGCGAGGTCTTGGCGAGGGCGGCCCATTTCGAGGTCGTGAGCTTGCCCTCGAAGCCTTCGAGCAACCGGTTCAGCATGCCCCGCTGCCGGGGGTTGAGGTCCTGGCTCGCGAGCTGGGTCCAGAACCGCGCCTTGCGCATCACCGCCGCGAGGATGGCGTCCGCCCCGTCGAACGCCCGGTCGAGGCAGGCCAGGAACCAGAGCAGCCA
>JAGWSE010000471.1 GCA_028869395.1 Alphaproteobacteria bacterium
ATGGGCGAGACCTCGGCCACGGGCGTCGCCTTCACGCGCAATCCGTCGACCGGCGAGAACCGGCTCTACGGCGAATTCCTGATCAACGCCCAGGGCGAGGACGTGGTGGCGGGTATCCGCACGCCGCAGACCCTGACGCGCGCCGCCCGCGAGGAGATGGGCGAGAAGAACCCCTCGATGGAGGAGGCGCTTCCGGAGGTCTTCAGTCAGTTCAAATCCGTCGTGGAAAAGCTCGAGAAGCACTACCGCGACATGCAGGACATCGAGTTCACGGTGGAGAAAGGGCGTCTGTACATGCTGCAGACGCGCAACGGGAAGCGCACCGCGAAGGCGGCGCTGAAGGTCGCCGTGGACCTCGCCAACGAGGGGCTGATCACCAATGAAGAGGCGGTCATGCGGGTCGAGCCCGCGAGCCTTGACCAGCTGTTGCACCCGACCATCGACCCGGGCAGCCCGCGCGAGGTGATCGCAAGCGGCCTTCCGGCCTCCCCTGGCGCGGCGACCGGCAAGGTGGTGTTCACCGCCGAGGAGGCCGAGCGGCTGGGCGGCGCAGGCGAAGCGGTGATCCTGATGCGTGAGGAGACCTCGCCGGAGGACATCCGCGGCATGGACGCCGCGCGGGGCGTGGTCACCGCGCGCGGCGGCATGACCAGCCACGCAGCTGTGGTGGCCCGCGGCATGGGCCGGCCCTGCGTCTCCGGCGCCGGCGAGATCCACATCGACGCCCGCAACGGCGAGTTCCGCGCCCGCGGCCGCAGCTTCAACGAAGGCGACATCATCACCATCGACGGCTCGACCGGCGAGGTGCTGGCGGGCGCCGTGAAGATGATCGAGCCGGAGCTGTCCGGGGATTTCGCGACCCTGATGGGCTGGGCCGACGCGGTGCGCCGTCTGAAGGTGCGCGCCAACGCCGAGACCGCGCTCGACGCCCGCACCGCCCGCCAGTTCGGGGCCGAGGGCATCGGGCTCTGCCGCACCGAGCACATGTTCTTCGATCCCGACCGGATCGCGGCTGTGCGCGAGATGATCCTGGCCGACGACAAGGCCGGCCGCGAGGCCGCGCTCGCCAAGATCCTGCCGATGCAGCGCGACGACTTCGTGGAGCTGTTCCAGATCATGGAGGGCCTGCCGGTCACCATTCGCCTGCTCGACCCGCCGCTGCACGAGTTCCTGCCGCACACCGAGGAAGATGTGACCGCCGTGGCCCAGGCCACGGGGCTGGACGCGGCGAAGCTGCTGCGACGCGCCGAGGAACTGCACGAGGTGAACCCGATGCTGGGCCACCGCGGCTGCCGCCTGGGCGTGGCCTATCCGGAGATCTACGAGATGCAGGTGCGCGCCATCGTCGAGGCGGCCTGCGAGATCGCCGCCTCAGGCAAGGCCGCGCCGATCCCGGAGATCATGCACCCGCTCGTCGCCAAGGGCGAGGAGATGAAGTTCCTGCGCGAGCTCACCGATCGCGTCGCCAAGGCGGTGATCGCCGAGAAGGGCTGCACGATCGACTACAAGGTCGGCACCATGATCGAGTTGCCGCGGGCCGCGATCAGGGCCGGCGATCTGGCCGAGTACGCGGAATTCTTCTCCTTCGGCACCAATGACCTCACGCAGACCACCTTCGGCATCAGCCGCGACGATTCCGGACGCTTCCTGGGCGCCTACATCGACAAGGGCATTTTCGAGAAGGACCCGTTCGTCTCCCTCGACACCGAGGGCGTCGGCGACCTGATCCGCATCGCCAAGGAGCGCGGCCGCGCGGCGCGGCCGGACGTGAAGCTCGGCATCTGCGGCGAGCACGGCGGCGATCCGGCCTCCATCGCCTTCTGCCAGGAAGTGGGACTGGATTACGTGAGCTGCTCGGCTTACCGCGTGCCGATCGCGCGCCTGGCGGCCGCCCAGGCGGCCATCGGTGAGCGCGAGAAGGACCGCTAGGCCCCGTGCCGCTCTTTCCTGCGCGGCCGGACGACCTGCCGGCCGTGGCCGCGCTGGTGAACTCCGCATACCGCGGGGAGACATCGCGCCAGGGCTGGACGACGGAGGCGGACTACATCGACGGCCAGCGGACTGACGCCGCGAGCCTCGCCGCCGATCTCGCGGCCGATCCGGAGGCGCAGCTTCTGGTGCTGCGGGATAGGTCCGACGGTCCGCTGCTCGGCAGCGTCTGGCTGGAGCCCGTTGGCGACGGGGTGACCTGGTATCTCGGCATGCTGACGGTCCGGCCTGACCTGCAGGACCGGAAGCTGGGCCGCCAGCTCCTCGCCCAGGCGGAGGCGGCTGCGGCGAGGCGGGGGGCGGGGCGCATCCGGATGACCGTCATCGCGATCCGCGACACCCTGATCGCCTGGTACGAACGGCGCGGCTATCGGCTCACCGGCGAGCGCCGGCCGTTCCCCTACGAAGACGACCGTTTCGGGATGCCGCGCCGGGGCGACCTGGAATTCGTGGTCCTGGAGAAGGCGCTCTAGCGCCGATCACCGTTTCCTGACGAACACGGTCCCGGCGGAATAGCCCGCGCCGAACGAGCAGATGAGGCCGGTGTCGCCGCGCTCGAAGTCTTCGTTGGCGGTGTAGAAGGCGATAATCGAGCCCGCCGAGGAGGTGTTGGCGTACTCGTCGAGGATGATCACGTTTTCGCCGGGCGCCGGCTCGCGACCCAGGACGCGGCGGCCGATCGACTCGTTCATGTTGATGTTGGCCTGGTGCAGCCAGAGCCGCTTCAGCGTCGTCGGATCCAATCCCAGGTCGGCGGCGTGCTCGACGATCATCTCGGCGACCATCGGCACCACCTCCCGGAAGACCTTGCGGCCTTCCTGCACGAACAGCTTGTCCTTCTGTCCGGCGCCTTCCGGCGCGGCGCGGTTGAGGAAGCCGAAGTTGTTGCGGATGTTGTTGGAGAACTGGGTCTTCAGCCGCGTGCCCAGGATGTCCCAGCCGTCGGCGGCGCGATCGGCGCGCTCGACGATCACCGCGGTCGCCACATCGCCGAAGATGAAGTGGCTGTCGCGGTCTCGGAAGTTCAGGTGGCCCGAGCAGATCTCCGGATTGACCACCAGGACGGCCCGCGCCGAGCCGGTGGCGATAAAGTCGTGCGCCGTCTTGATGCCGAAGGTGGCCGAGGAGCAGGCGACGTTCATGTCGAAGGCGAAGCCGTCGATTCCCAGCGCGTTCTGCACCTCGATCGCCATGGCGGGGTAGGGGCGCTGCATATTGGAGCAGGCGCAGATCACCGCGTCGATCTGGCTGGCCTGCTTGCCCCATCGCGCAAGCGCGTCATCGGCCGCGTCGACCGCCATTTCCGCAAGCACGGAGAGGGCTTCGTTCGGCCGCTCGGGAACCACGGGACGCATCAGCTCGGGATCGACGAGGCCCGTCTTGTCCACCACGAACCGCGACTTGATGCCCGAGGCCTTCTCGATGAACTCGACGGAGGAGGGCTGGAGCGCCTCGATCCGGCCGGCGGCGATCGCCTCGGCATTGGCGGCGTTGAAGCGCGCCACATAGCTGTTGAAGGTCTCGACCAGCTCGGCGTTCGAAAGGGTGTTGGGCGGTGTGTAGAGCCCGGTTGCGGCGATGACGGCGTCCGGCATGACAGGCTCTCCGGCGGAAAGCGCGACTGATAGCACGCCCGCGCGGCGGGGCCGCAAGCGATGTGGCCGCGGGGACACAGGCTCCTGCGGAACAGGTCCCGGCCGCAGAACCATCTCAATCCCGCCGGTGTTGGTGACCCACCTGGGAGGCGGCTTAGGGGGGCTGCTCGCCTGTTTGTGGAATTGGAGTACACGCGAATGAAAGCTCTCACGGTTGCGGCGTCCGCCGCTCTTGCGGCTGCGGCGATCCCCGCCCTGGCACAGGCCCAGACGGTCACCGCGCCCACGGGCCTCTATGCGACGCTCGGCTATGCCGACGCCGACTCGAGCGGCGTGAACCTTGGCGCGATCCAGGGCCGGATCGGCTGGCGGTTCAACAATTGGCTGGGCGTCGAAGGCGAACTCGCGGGCGGCGTGAAGAACGACCACGTCGACGTGGCCACCGGGCTGGCCTCTCCCGCCACCATCCGGACGGACGTGAAGCTCCGTCACCAGGAGGCGATCTACGGGGTCGGATTCCTGCCGATCAACCCGCAGTGGGACCTGCTGGCCCGGATCGGCTACGGCAACCAGAAGGTCAAGGCGTCGGCTCCGGGCTATCCGGGCGCGGAGGCGGAGGCCAACGGCAACTCCTGGAACTACGGCGTGGGCGCCCAATGGCACTGGGACGGCGTGAACGGCATCCGCGCCGACTACACGCGCGAGGAGTTCACCCACGGCTCGTCGGGCCACGCCAACGTCTGGGCGATCGCCTACAGCCGCAGGTTCTAGTCGCCTCGAAAGACGATGGATCAGCCCTCGCCGGAGCGCCGGCGAGGGCTTTTCCTTGACCGGACGGCCGACGCTTCGCGAGATAGGGCGCGATGAACGAGGCTTTCCTGATCCATTCCGGCGCATCCGCGCTTGCCGTGGCGGCGCTGGTGGCGCTCGCTGGCTGGGCGCGGATCGCGCGGAAGACGCCGCGGCTCGACGAGACCCGCGCGCGGGCGCTGCTTGCGGAGGATTTCCCCGACGAGATTCTCGAGCAGGTGTGGCTGGCCAGCGATGGCGCAGGCGCGATCGCCAAGTCGGGCGCCTCGGCGCTTCTCCTGATGCGCGTCGGCGACAGCTATGCGGCGCGGCAGATTCCCTGGGTCAAGGCGATCGCGGCCGGGACCCGCGATGGCGAGGTCGCTTTCACGCCAGGCGATGCGGCCGCCCCGCGGCTGCGGCTCAACCTCGCAACCTGGCCGCCGAAGGGACTCGCCGCATGAAGTTCGACCCGGTGGCGCTGGCCACCCCGTTCTTCATCCTGACAGTGATCCTGGAGATCGTGCTGGCGCGCCTGGAGAAGGTCGACGCGCGGTACGAGGCCAAGGACACGGCGGTCTCGCTCACCATGGGCCTGGGCTCGACCATCGCCGGCGTGCTGATCGGCGGCGCGACCTTCGCGGCGAGTCTCTGGGTCTATCAGCACCGGATGTTCAACATCCCGATGACCGCCATCTGGGCGTGGGGCGCGATCTTCCTGCTGGAGGACCTGACCTACTACTGGTTCCACCGCATGAGCCACGAGCGGCGGATCTGGTGGGCGGCCCACGTGAACCACCACTCCAGCCAGCACTACAACCTGGGAACGGCGCTGCGGCAGACCTGGACGGGCGGGATCGCCGGGACCTGGGCGCTGTGGTTGCCGCTGTCGTTCCTGGGCTTCCCGCCGGCGATGGTGGCGATCGAGAAGGGGATCAGCCTGGTTTACCAATACTGGATCCACACCGAGACGATCCGCAGGCTTCCGCCGTGGTTCGAGGCGGTCTTCAACACGCCCTCGCATCACCGGGTGCACCATGCCCGCAACCCGCGCTACCTGGACCGGAACTACGCCGGGATCCTGATCATCTGGGACCGGCTGTTCGGCACTTTCCAGCCGGAGCTGGACGAGGAGCCCTGCCGCTATGGGCTGGTCAAGAACCTCGCCACGTTCAACATCCTGCGCGTCGCCTTCCACGAGTGGATGGCGATTGCGACCGACCTCGTGCGGGAGCCCCGGCATGCGCTCGGCTGGCTGTTCGGTCCGCCCGGCTGGAGCCCCGACGGGAGCCGTCAGACCAGCCGCGAGATCAAGCAGGCGTGGGCGTCGCGGATCCAGGAGGCCCCCAAGAAGGCCGCGTAGCCCCGGGCTATTCCCTCAAGAGCGGCAGGCTGAGCCCCGACACCGGGCGCGCGGAAAGCAGCTCGCGGCGGAAGCGGAACAGCTCGGCGGGGCGGCCGCCGGTGTCGGCGTCCATGCGGCCCAGGCCCTCCACCAGGTCGGCGCGTTCCAGCGCCCGACGGAAGTTCTGCTTGTGCAACGGGACGCCGGCGACGGCCTCCACAGCCCGTTGTAGGGCCGAGAGCGTGAACGCCTCCGGCATCAGCTCGAAGATCACCGGCCGGTACTTGATCTTGCCGCGCAGGCGCGAGACGGCGGTGGCGAGAATCCGTCGGTGGTCGGAGAACATCTCGGCGCCGACCGCAGCGGCGAGGTTTTCGGGCAGGAGTGTGGTCTCCCCGCGGTCGCGGATCGCCTCCTGCACAAGGCCCGCCTCGTAAAGCAGCTCGTAGCGCTCCAGCACCCGCTCCTCGTTCCACGGGGCGCCGTCGAGGGCGAAGGCGAGGCGCGCGCGGGCGATGCGCTGGGGCGCGTCGGACCCGCGCCCGGCCCAGCGGCGAAGGGCGGCTTCAATGGGTGAGAGCGCCTCCGGGCGGCCGTCGCGCCAGTCCTCGTAGGGGAAGTAGCGCGACCAGGGCCGCCACTGGCTGTCGCGCGCATGGGTGTCGATGGCGGCCGGTGCGAGCGCAAGATAGCCCACCGAGATCACTCGCGCCGCCGGGGCGGCCGCGCCCATGTCGGCCAGCGGGGCGTCGCGCCCCTTGTCCCCGAAGGTGTAGAGCTGCTCGACGAAGCCCAGGTTAAAGCGCGTCTGTTCGGTCACGAAGGCGCGGGTGGCGAGTTCGAAGGTCCGGTGGCCGCCCGGGTCGAAGGGGCCGAAGGGCAGGCCTTCCAGTTCGGAGCCGGGCGGGCGCACCGTCAGCACCATGGCCTCGCCCTCCTGCACGGCGACCACCACGGCGGACAGGCCGATCACCACGGACGGCGGGGGCAGGGGCCTGTTCATGCGTGACGGACGGGGAAGTCGAAGGGCGCTGCGTTGGTGATATCGTACTCGCCCATCGCCTCCACGGCCTCGACCATTCGGCCCTTGCGACCCATGAAGCTGTCGGCCAGGGCGACCATCCGGCGGTTGGGTGAGGCGTGCGGGGCGGCGCGGCGCAGCGCCTGGGCGATCGCGCCTTCCTCGGCGCGGGGGCTGCGGTCGCAGGCGAGCACGAAGGCGGTGGCCGTGGAGCGGCTGATGCCGGCCCAGCAGTGGACCAGGAGCGGCGCGTGCTCGTCCCATGTGGCGCCGAAGTCGAGGATGCGGGCGACGACGCTCTCGTCCGGCAGGATCAGGCTCTCCATCGGCTCGGTGATGTCGTTGACGCCGAGCTTCAGGTGCCGCTCCGGCGCCAGCCCCGCCGGCGTCTCGATCATGGTGGCGGGATCGAGCAGGGTGATCATGTGCGAAGGGCGCCGGGCCGCCACGAGCGGTTCCACGTCAGCCAGTCCGCAGACGATCAGATGCAAGGGGTCACTCCGTGTCGAAGGCCACGTCCTTGCCGCGATAACCCGCGGCCTCGGACAGGACGTCGTAGCGGTGGATATAACGCTCTTGCGCGACAGAAGCTGGGAGAGGCTCGATCAGCAGACTGTAGCCAGGCGGGGGCGCGCCGAAGAACTCGACCGACTCGTCATGTCCGAACCCGGCCAGCTGGATCGCCTCGAAGAAGGCGCAGGCGCGGTCGGCCTGCTTGATCAGCTTCTTGATCGCAGGCGGCGTCTTCGCGGGCAGGCCGAAGCGCAGGTGGATCGCGGTCTCCAGGCGATCCTCGAACGTGCGGTAGTCGACGCCCAGCGCGGCCTTGAAGGGCGAGATCATGTCGCCGATCACGTACTCGGGCGCATCGTGGAGCAATGCGGCCAGGCGCCAGCGTGGCTCGATCTCCGGGCGGATGTGGGCGACGATCTCCTCGACCACGATGCAATGCTGGGCGACCGAGAAGGCGTGTTCCCCCACCGTCTGGCCATTCCAGCGCGCGACGCGCGCCAGGCCGTGGGCGATATCCTCGATCTCGATGTCGAGCGGCGAGGGATCCAACAGGTCCAGCCGGCGGCCCGAGAGCATCCTCTGCCAGGCCCGTGGCTCAGATCCGCCGCGACGCAGCCCTTTCCTCACGAGCGCATTACCTCCAAAGTCGAGCTCAGGAACTGGCGCATGACCTGACAAAGATCAATGCGAGCATAGGGTCTTGGTCGGAAAGGTCACGCGAAGGAAGGGGCTTATGAGCTGGGCGAGGATCATGGCGCCGCTGTCGGGCGGGCAGGGCGATCAGGCGGCCGTGGCGGCGGCGAGGCTGCTGGCGGAGCCGTTTGGAGCGGAACTCTCGGCTGTCTACACGCCCGCCGACGTGGCCGACGTGATGCCCTGGATGGGCGAAGGGTTCATGGGGGGTGTCCAGACGACGGCCCTGGATTCCCTGAAGGAAGCCGCGCAGGTGGGCGAGCGAAACGCCCGCGCCGTTCTCGAGGGCTGCTCCTACGCCAAGAAGAATTTCGTGAGCCTCCAGACGCCCGTGTGGGCAGGACTGTCGGGCGAAAGCCGTCTTTCCGACGTCGTGGTGTTCACCGACGAGCCGGCGCGCGGCCGCGGCCCCCTGGGCGAGGCGTTCCAGCAGGTGCTCGCCGACGAGCAGCGGCCGGTGGTCATCGCCCGCGAGGGACTGAAGGTTGGCGGAACGGTTGCGGTCGCCTGGGACGGCGGCAAGGAGGCCTCGCGCGCCGCACGCCTGGCGATGCCGCTCCTGGAGAAGGCGTCGCGCGCGGTCATCCTCGCGGCCCCGAAGGCGAGTTCGCGCGCCTTCGATCCTGCGCGACTGCAGTCGTATTACGGCGCCCGTGGGGTGAAGACCGAGCTGCAGGTGCTGTCCGAGGCGGGCGATCCTGCGCCGGCCCTCCTGAAGGCGGCGCATGCAGCGGGCGCCGACATCCTCGTGGCCGGCGCGTTCGGCCATCCGCGTCTGCAGGAGTTCATCTTCGGCGGAACGACGCGGACCCTGTTGAACTCCGACCATCCGTCGTTGTTCTTGTCTCACTAGCTCGAGAGGGAAGACCATGGCCTTGTCCCGCATCGTGATGCGGCTCGCCCGCAATCCGGGTACGGAATTCTCGGGGGGCGACGACCACCGCGGCTATGCGCTGACGGCGCCGCTCACGGGCGAGGGCCACCTCGATGAGGAGGCCTATTCCAAGACCCGGGATCAGTGCGTGGTGCGCCGGTTTGCGCCAGACGAGGATCCGACCGACGGCCGCTTGGCCCGGCGCGGCCAGCGCTGGTTCTTCGACTACGACGACACCCAGACCACCGACGACGAGCCGGTCTATCGCCTGGGCGAACACCGGTTCGCGGTCGGGGAGTACGTGACCGTCACTGACGAGGACGGCCGTCCGCTGACGTACAAGGTGGTTGAGGTCCAGCCCGCCGGCTGAACCCCGGGCCGGGGTGTCGCCGGCGGCGCGCCCGGCGATCAGGCGCCGCCGTTACGGCGAACGAGGCGCTGAATGTCCTCGTAGAGCCCGCCGTCCTCGTGGACGTCCTCGCGCGACTTGATGATCGCGACGCTCAGAGGACCGGTCTTCGGGCCCGAGGCCTCGTAGCCTACCACGCGGTAGCCGCCGGGCAGGTCTTCGCGATGGGCGATGAAGGTGGCGCGGATGCCGTCCTTCTCCCGGGCGAAGGGATGGCCCCGCAGCCGCACGGTGCGCATCATCCTGACGGTCGCGTTGGTGTCGTTGGCGTCGATATGGATGCCGGCCACGTCCACGCGGGCGCCGTTGTCGTTGGCGTCGATGTGCAGGCCGGGAAGGTTCACGTGGGCGTTGTCGTCGTCATCCACCCGAACGCCGCGCCGATCATTGTCGCCGGAACTCCATGCGCCGGATCCGCTCCCGCGATGGGCGTCCGCGGATGCCTGGCGGGCCGCCTTTGCGGCGTCCGACGAGGTCCCGGCCGACGGGCCCGGCGCAGCCGCTGCCGGCATTGCGGGGGCGGAGGCGGGCTGGACCTGGCCGCCAGCCGGGCCGGTGAGGGACGCCTCGATAGCCCCCAGGGTGGCGGAGGCGCTGCCGGTCACCGGCGTGAGCTGCAGGTTCACGTCCACATCGCCCGCCCGGTAGAGGCACGACTTGCCGTCTGCGGCGATGCTGACGCGGCTCAGCCGGCCTTCGTGATCGGGGCAATCCAGTTTCGTTCGGGCGGCGTAGTCGACGCGCGGCCCGCAGGCGGTGACGCCGAGCGCCAGGGCCGAAACCGCGGCCAGGGTGGTGAGACGCATAGAAAAGGGCTCCGTCCGTTCCCCAGGAGGGTGGCCGGAGCCCTTCGGAAAATCGAGTGAATTCGATGTAACCGCTGTTACTGGCCCGGGCGCGAGCCCGCTCCTTCACGCCGGGCGAGGAACGCCAGGCGCTCGAACAGGTGGACGTCCTGCTCGTTCTTGAGGAGTGCGCCGTGGAGCGGCGGGATCAGCTTGGTCGGATCCTTCTCCTTCAGCGCCTCGGCGTCGATGTCTTCGACCATGAGCAGCTTCAGCCAGTCGAGGAGCTCGGAGGTGGAGGGCTTCTTCTTGAGGCCGGGGACCTTGCGCATGTCGTAGAAGATGCGGATCGCCTCACCGACCAGCTTCTGCTTGATGCCCGGATAGTGGACCTCGACGATCTGGTTCATCGTGTCGGTGTCGGGGAAGCGGATGTAGTGGAAGAAGCAGCGGCGCAGGAACGCGTCCGGCAGCTCCTTCTCGTTATTCGAGGTGATGACCACGATCGGTCGGACCTTGGCCTTGATCGTCTCGTTGGTCTCGTAGACGTAGAACTCCATCCGATCGAGCTCCTGCAGGAGGTCGTTCGGGAATTCGATGTCGGCCTTGTCGATCTCGTCGATCAGCAGGACCGGGCGCGCCGGGCTCTCGAAGGCCTCCCAGAGCTTGCCCTTCTTGATGTAGTTGCGGACATACTTCACCCGCTCGTCGCCCAGCTGGCTGTCGCGCAGGCGGGTCACGGCGTCGTATTCGTAGAGGCCCTGGATGGCCTTGGTCGTCGACTTGATGTGCCAGGTGATGAGGGGCGCGTTCAGCGCCTTGGCGATCTCGTAGGCCAGCACCGTCTTGCCGGTGCCGGGCTCGCCCTTGATCAGCAGCGGACGCTCAAGCGCGATCGCCGCGTTGACGGCGACCTTCAGATCCTCTGTGGCGACGTATTCGTCCGTGCCTTCAAAACGCTGGCTCATTGCGGCTCCCGGCGGGCAGGGGCCCGCATTCGAACAAGTGTTTCACTCGGAGCCAGACTAAAGACCGGCGCTAGACATTCAAGCGCCTTGAACGCAGCCGTCGAAATGAGGGACGCGCCTAACGCTTTTCGGGCTTGGCGCGGACGCCGCCGGGGCTGTCCTCGGAGTAACCGAGGCGCTTGAGGTCCTCGTCGCCGACGTTGCGGGACTGGAAGTTGGTGAAGTCATCCTCGCCGCCAGAGACATTGTCGGCGTCCTCGACGTCCTCGGCCAGGCCCTCGATCTCGCTGCGAACGTCGAGTCGGTCCTCGTTGAAGGAATCCTCGGGCCCGAGGCCGTCGAGGTCGTCCTCGTGCTCTTCGGTCGAGGCGTGATAGTCGAGTTCGTCGTCCTCTTCGAAGTCGCTGTCCGTGATGGCGTCGGGGTCGAACTCGTCGGCGTCGAGAGCGAGGGCTTCGTCGTCGTCGGCGTCGCCTTCCGCCCGCGTGACGTCCTCGACGTCAGGTAACTCCTCGAAGGTGCGCATGTCCTCCCCCGGCGTCACGGGAGAGTCGCCACCCAGGGAAACGTCTCCTTCTCCGCCCACGACATTGCTTTCGTCGAAGGTCTCGGCCTGGTCCTGCGGGTCGAAGTCGCCGCCGTCGGCGTCGTAGCTGGTGCCGGGCATGTCTCTGTCTCCCTTCGCGCCGCGCCGGAGGGTGGCGTCGGCCTTCCCTCTTGCCGCGCCTGTCGTCGTGGCGCGCTGCTCCAGATCAAACCCTCAGGCCTGGGGCGCGTTCCGGCCGCGCAAGGCCGCGTTAACAGGTCTCAGGCTATGCCGGATGGGCGTCGAGGCCGACGAGAGCGACAATGGGGCCTGACGCGAATCGAGGGGGAGCGGTTCGCAAGTCGTGAGAGATCGGGAGCTGACGTGCCGCTCAAACTGTCGCTGAAGCCTGGAGAGAAATTCGTCCTCAACGGCGCTGTCGTCCAGAACGGCGATCGCCGTGGCGTCCTCGTCCTGCAGAACAAGGCCTCCGTTCTGCGGGAAAAGGACATCATGCAGGCCGAACAGGCCAACACGCCTGCCCGCCGCATCTATTTCCCGGTCATGATGATGTACCTGGACGAGGCGGGCGCCCAGAATTACTACCACGAGTTCGCGCAGCGCCTCACGGAGTTCATGGGCGCGATCAGCAACCCCAAGGTGCTGGTCGACTGCGTCGAGATCTCGAAGCTGTGCATGTCCGGCGAATACTACAAGGCGCTGATGCTCTGCCGGAAGCTCATCGAGTACGAAGACGAGAGGTTGGGGAATGTCGGTTCAGGCGTACCAGAAAGCGGCCGCGCGGGCTGAGACGCCCCGCGACCTCGAGTACCGGTTGTTCGGCCAGGTCACCCGGGCCCTTATCAGCGCCTCGGAAGCCGGTGCGGGCGACGTGTCGGAGCGAATGGACGCGCTCGACTGGAACCGGCGGCTGTGGTCGGTGCTGGCCAACGATTGCGCCAGCGAGGGCAACCAGCTTCCGAAACAACTCCGCGCCAACATCATCTCGCTGAGCCTGTGGGTGAACCGGCATACCAGCGCCATCATGCGAAACGAGGCCGAGTTCGGGCCGCTCATCGACGTGAACAAGATGATGATGCAGGGGCTGGGTCCCCGCGCCGAGGCCCCGCCCGCCGCGGCCTGAACCCCCTTCAGGGCAGTGCTCCTCGTTTCGCCGGCCGCTGGGCCGGCGTTTTGCGTTCGAGGATGTCCGTCGGGGTCAAGGGGAGCCGAACGGGTCGGCGCGCCTTGCCGGCCGAAATTGCCGGGCCCGGACGGTTTTGCCGAGTGATTCGCGCCTTAACCCTGCACTTTAACCTGCTGTCAAGCGTGGCTGTGGTTGGTGTG
>JAGWSE010000472.1 GCA_028869395.1 Alphaproteobacteria bacterium
ACCGTGCACATGAACACCCGGTTCCTGTCGACCGCGGTGAGCTGGTTCGGCGGCGGCGCCGACCTCACCCCCATGATGGCCGAGCAGCGCAGCCCGGACGCCGACGACGCGAAGCTGTTCCACGCCGCCATGCAGGGCGCCTGCGACCCCTTCGATGCGGACTGGTATCCCCGCTACAAGGCCTGGTGCCACGAGTACTTCTACCTGCCGCACAGGAAGGAGCCGCGCGGCGTCGGCGGCATCTTCTACGACCGGCACAATACCGGCGACTTCGAGCGCGACTTCGCCTTCACCCGCGCGGTGGGCGAGGCCTTCCTCGACGTCTATCCGAAGATCGTCCGCCACCGCATGGACGAGCCCTGGAGCGAGGCCGACCGCGCCGAGCAGCTCATGCGCCGCGGCCGCTACGTGGAGTTCAACCTGCTCTACGACCGCGGCACCATGTTCGGCCTGAAGGCGGGCGGGAACATCGAGACCATCCTGAGCTCCATGCCGCCCCTGGTGGCCTGGCCGGCGTAGGCCCGCGCGTCCCCGCGTTAGGGCGCCACGACCTCGTGGGAGCGGGCGAAGGCGCGTTTGTAGGCGTCGCGGGCGGTGGTGCGGGCGAGGTAGGCCTGTTCGGGGTCCCCGAGGGCGAAACCGGCGTGGTTCGCAGCCAGCCTGAGGGCGTAGCTCACCGAAACGTCGGCGGCCGTGAACCTGTCGCCGGCCATGTAGGGCGCGCTGGCCAGCTGTCGCCTGACGAGCAACAGCCGCCGCTCGACGCACTCACGCGCCCAGCGGGCGCCCCAGTTGTCCCGTTCCGCATCGGGCGCGATGAAGCCGCTGACCAGCGGGACCATGATCAAGGTCGCAAGGCCCGCTTCGCCCAGATGGAGGAATTGCTGGTAGGCGGGAAAGGCCGGATCATCGGGCGACGGCTGCAGCGGCGTGGGCCCGTACCGGCCCATCAGGTACTCCATGATCGCGACGGACTCGACCATGGTGACGTCGCCGTCCTGGATCGCGGGCAGGAAGTCGCCGGGATTGACGGCGAGCCACGCCGGATCCCGCTCCTCGGCCAGCATGTCCACCTGCCGCACGCGGTACGGCAGGCCCATCTCTTCGAGAACCCAAACGGCCCGGATCGATCGCGAGGTCCCTCCGCCCCAAACCGTGATGATCGTCGTGGTCCTCCGTCCGGTCCTGATGTCCCGGCCATGATCTCATCGCGCTTGGATCGGCGGCAGGGTCTTCAGCTTCGCCTCGCAGTCCTGCACCGCGCTTCGGAACTCGGCGGCTCGCTCGGTGGACGGCTGAATTCCCAGGCTCTCCCGTGAGGTCGTCAGGAACGCCCTGGTGATATCGGCCCGCCGCGCTTCGTTCGCCCTCAGCCGGTCAGCCGTCTTCAGCTCGTCGCTGGCGACCGAGGGCTCCGTCAGCCGCCCGAATCGTCCCGCCATCGCTTCCGAATACAGGTCCACCAACTCCCATTGCTGGCTTTCCTCCGAGTTCACGAACCGCGCGGCCAGCGAATAGGCCTGCACGCGCTCCGGCGCCATGTGGTCCGGCGCTTGCGCGTCGAGCGCAGCGGTCCAGGTGTCGACCCGCCAGGGATGCGGGTCCGTCGGCGGTCCCAGCCGGTAGAGGCGGGCGATTATGTCGGGCCTGTTCGTCGCCACGGCCCGCTGGAGGATGTCGATGTAGCGACTGGCGCAGACTCCCAGCGCCTCCTGTTCGGCGGCGTAGCTGAGATCGACGGCCAGTTCGCGGCGCAGGGCCGCCTCGGCCTCCGCGGTCTTGTGGCGCCAGCTCAGGGTATCGACCATCTGTTCGCCCGCGAGGGCCAGCAGCACGCCGATGACGATGGCGCCGATCTCCTTGGCGAACTCGCGCCAGCCGCGCCACGGCTTCGGCTTCTTGATGGACTTCCAAGACGCGCCCCCAGCGCATTTAAGCGGCTGAGTCTGCCTAACATGGTTCGGCTGAAGGCCGTCAGGGGGCGCTCAGATCCCGGCCTTCGCCAGGTTCGACCTGGGGATCGCGGCGGTGAAGGCGCCCTTGTCCTTCGCGCGGTCGCAGGCGAAGTCGGCCCAGGCGGCGGCGAAGGCGCTGCCGCTGTGGGGCGCGACTTCGGCGGGGCTCATGCGCACGTCGAGGCCACGGAGCGCGGTGGCGACCTGCGCCCACAGGTCGAGGTTTTCCGCCGGCGGGTCCTGGCCGGCTTCGGCGGCGGAAATGCGGGCCGGAATGGCGAGCAGTTGCGATGACGAGGCGTGCAGGTCGACCGATGCGCCCGGCGGCAGGTCGCGCAGCGCCGCGGCGAGGGCCGCCAGGGCGGTCCGCTCCGGATCGATCCGGCGCTCTCCGCCCGCGGTTCCGCTGACTTCGCCGTCGTTGCGTCGAACGAAGGCCCAGCCGCCGACGCGGAAGGCCGGGTGGTGGGCGACCTCGAGCCAGATGCGGACCGGAGCATGCATGCCGGCCTGGCTATCACGATTGCGGCGGATCACGGGGAGGATTCGGCGCCGACAGCGGGGCGCGGGTAGCGTGAGCGGCCCTCCCCGGCTAACTCCCCCCGCATGACACGGAGCCGACAAGCCGCGGAGTTTCAGATCGAGGTCGGCGGGGAGCCTTACGTCTGGCGGCTGCAACGCACACCCCAGTGGTCCAGCGATCCCGCGGCGCGGCGCGGCATGGGCATCGCCGTGCGTCACCAGGCGGGACAGCGCGAGGCCGTGCTGGAGTTTCCCGCGGGCCCACAACCCAGGTTAGGCGCCCGGCGGCTGCAGGCCTCGGAGATCGCACCCGAACTGGTGGCGAAAGCCATAGCCTCCGCGATCGCGGCGGGATGGGAGCCGCTGTCTCGCGGCAGGCCGGTGACCATCGTGGTGGACGAGACCGGTGGCTGAGGGCCGCGGCCGGCGCCGTCTGCGGCCTGCGCGGCTTTCCTCGAGCGCGCGCCTGGGGTAGGGGCGACGATGATCCGATGGGTGCATCTCGATACGGCGGCCGTCCCGGGCGGCGGCGAACTGCGGCTGATGCAGCGCGGCGGCGAGTTCTCGATCATGGCCGAGCGCGGCAATGAGCTGATGAACAGCCGGGTGCACGGCTCGGAGGAGCTGCTGGCCACGATGGCCCTGGCGAAGATCCGCGACCGGCCGAGCCCGAAGGTGCTGATCGGCGGGCTGGGCATGGGCTTCACCCTGCGCGCCGTGCTGGCCGATCTGCCCAAGGGCGCGCGGGTCACCGTCGCCGAGATCGTGCCGAAGGTCGTCGAATGGGCGCGCGGGCCGCTGGCCGAGGTGGTCGGCGCCAGCCTGGACGACCAGCGGGTGACGATCCACGGCGGCGACGTGGGAGAGCTGATCGCCCAGTCCGAAGGTGGCTGGGACGCCATCCTGCTCGACGTCGACAATGGACCGGACGGCCTGACCCGGAGCGGCAACGACAGCCTCTATGACGCCGCGGGCCTGGCCCGGGCGAAGGCGGCGCTGAGCCGGGGGGGCGTGCTGGGCGTCTGGTCGGCCGGCCCGGAGCTGGGCTTCACGCCCCGGCTGCGCCGCGCCGGATTCCGGACAGAGGAACATCAGGTCCGCGCCCGCGGCGCCCGCAAGGGGGCGCGGCACGTCATCTGGATCGCGGTGCGGGCCTAGCGCAGCGGTGCTCTGGGTCCCGGCGGGACCGGCGGCCGATCACGGCGGGGCGAGCCGCAACTGGAGGCATCGATGGGCGAAGTGGGACCCGCCGCCGCGCGGCGCCGCAAGGCGGAGGTGCGGTGGTCGGAGGGGCTGGCGGAGCGGCTGTGCGCGAGGGTGGCCGACGGCGAGCTGCTCTATCACGTGCTGCGCGAGCCCGGCATGCGGACCCCGGAGGCGGTGGCGAAGTGGGCCAAGGCCAGGCCCGCGTTCGGCGAGGCGCTGGCGAAAGCCGGGGCGGCGGTCGGGCGATGGCGGAAGCCGCGGGCCCGCCACCACCTACAGCGAGGGCGCGGCCCGCGAGATCTTCGAGCGCCTGTGCGAGGGCGAGAGCCTGCGGGCCATCGCGCGCGATCCGACCATGCCCAGCGCCTCGATCCTCTATCACTGGCGCGACCGGGTGGCGGCGTTCGCGGAGATGATGCGCACGGCGCGCGAGATCCAGGCCAAGACGCTGTGCGGGCTGGGGCTGGAGATGGCCATGGAGACGACCGTGGAGACCGCCGATCTGACCCACCTGCGGCTGAACCACACGCGCTGGAGGCGGGCGTGCTGGCGCCGCTCCGCGATCACATCCGCGCCGTGGCGTCGGAGGGGACGCAGGAGGAGCCCCTGACCGTGGCGCTGCGCAGCTTCCGGGTGGAGACCGACCCGCTGACCGGCGAGGACCGGGTGGTGGCCTTCTTCCCCATTCCGGCGACCGGCAAGCTGGAGCGGGAGGATGCCCCGGGCTGGAGCGCCTACCGGCCGGCTAGCTCCAGCCGAGGGAGGTGTTCAGGAAGGCGAACAGGCTGTGCAGGTCATCGGGCTGGGGGGCGGCCTGGGCGCCCAGGCCCACGGCCAGCGCGGCCACCGCCGCCGCGCCCACGATAAGAAGCTTCCAGCCGTTCAATGGTCCGCTCCCGGTGTTTCCCCGGCCGCTTTCGAGCCTCAACCGGCTTGCAGGTCAAGAGGTTGCGTCGCGCAGGAAGGCCCTGATCCAGCCGCCGACGCGCGCACGGTCATCGGCGCCCGAATAGGAGGCGATGGCGGCGTCGGCCTGCTCGTGCGGATAGGGGTTCCCACGACGGTGTTCGATGAGCGAGATGGCGTAGGCGGGATCGAACTCCGGGTGCGGCTGCATAGAGATGGCGGGCTGGTCGCGCCAGGCGAGGCCGGCGAAGGGGGTGAACTCGGAGGCGAACACCACCTCGGCGCCCGGCGGGGCCTCCACCACCTGGTCCTGGTGCGAGGCGGGCAGCCGGATGCGCAGCGGCCGCTCGTCCATCCAGGGCGCCTCGGCCAGCACCTCGTAGACGTGCTCGCCGACGCCCCAGCCCTTGGGCGACTTGACGACCTGGCCGCCGAACGCCTGGGCCATCAGCTGGTGGCCGAAGCAGACGCCGACCAGGGCGGCCTGGCCGCGGGCCGCCTGCAGGAACTGCATGGCCGGGGCGATCCAGGGCAGCGGGTCGTAGACGCCCGCCGAGGAGCCGGTGACGATGTAGGCGTGGCAGTCGCCGGGGGCGGACGGCAATTCGCCCTCATCCACCGCATAGGTGCGCCAGTCGTAGGCTTCGGCGCCGAGCAGGCGGACGAACATCTCCGGATAGGTCCCGAACCGCGCGATCGCCGGCTGCGGCGGGCGGCCGGTCTTCAGGACGCCGATCCTCATCCGCGACATCAGTAGGCCATGCCCTGGGCCACGGCCTTCAGCTTCTCGATGGCCGAGAGGCGGTCGTCGAGGAAGTCGTGGTCGATCCACCAGTCCTCCACCTCGCGCAGCACCTCGCCGACCATCGGGCCCCTGGGCACGCCGGCGGCCATGACGTCCTCGCCGGTCAGCGGGAACGGCGGCCGGCTCCAGCCTTCGGCGAGCGCGATCATGCCGCGCCACTGGGGCGTGGTCGCCGTGCGGTTGGCCCGCGCCCAGGCGAGCTTGGCGCGGTCGCGGAAGGCGGCGTGGCCCAGCCGGTAGACGGCGCGGCGAATCTCGCGCGGGCTCATCCAGCTCTTCAGGGCGGGCGCGGGCGCGACGGCGGCGGCGATCCGGTCGCGCTCGGCGTTGGAGAGCCTGAGGTCGGCGGCCACGCGGGCGGCGTGCAGCTGGTCGTCCGGCAGCAGGGCGGCCAGGCGCAGCACCGGCTCGGTCTCGAAGAGCTGGTCGGCCTCGATCTCCACCAGCGCCTTGAAGCGCTCGACGTCGAGCGGCTCGGGCAGCACCATCTCCAGCACGCCGGTCTGCAGCATCAGGGCGACGGCGGGGCGGGGATCGTCGGCGGCGAAGAGCTTCAGGAGCTCCTTGGAGATGCGCTCGGCGGCGAGCGTCGTCACCTGGGACTTCAGGGCCGCGCAGGCGGCCACCGCCGCCGCGTCCGGCGCGCCCGCTCCGTACCAGGCCCTGAACCGGAAGAAGCGCAGGATGCGCAGATAGTCCTCGCGAATGCGCTGCTCGGGGTCGCCCACGAAAACGATGCGCCCGGCCCGGGCGTCGGCCACGCCCTCGCCGGTGGGATCGAAGATCGAGCCGTCGCGGCGGGCGTAGAGGGCGTTGAGGGTGAAGTCCCGGCGCTGGGCGTCCTCCATCCAGTCGGTGGTGAAGGCCACCACCGCGCGGCGGCCGTCGGTGGTCACGTCGCGCCGAAGGGTGGTGATCTCGAACGGGCGGCCCCCCGCGATGGCGGTGACGGTGCCGTGGTCGACGCCGGTGGGCACGGCCCGCAGGCCCGCCGCCTCCAGCGCCTTCGTCGTCTCCTCGGGCGTCAGCACGGTGGCGATGTCGATGTCGTCGATCGGCCGGCCGACGAGGGTGTTGCGCACGCAGCCGCCGACGAAGCGAGCGCAATCGGCGCCGCCGACCCGCTCCAGCGCGTCCATAACCGCCGCCGTCTCCGGCGCGGTCATCCACGGGCGTTGACCCAAGGCCTGGCTGACTGGCGTCTCGCTCATCGGGGCTTCTGCGCGCGCTCCTCGAAGTGGCCCGGGATCACCCGCCCCGAGGCGGTGGCCTCGGCCGGCACATAGGCCTCGCCGCGGTTGTCCCTATGGAAGACGGCGCCGCCGATCAACGAAATCCCGACCAGGAAGGCGCCGGCCGCGAACAGCCACGGCCAGGGCGTCGAGCCCATCGGGCGGCCGGTGTGGCGCGACCACGCCCACCAGGCGAACCAGGCCGCGAAGGGGACCAGGAACAGCCCGGCGCGGGTGGCCAGCTCCTCAGGCAACGGCGGCCCCGTAGAGCCGGTCGTAGAGCGCGCGCAGCATCCCGGCCGTGGCGCCCCAGATGAAGCGGTTCTCGTGCGTCATGGCGTAGAACCGGCGCCGCTGGCCGTCCGGCGTCTCGCGCTCGTGCTGCTCGTGGTTGGACGGGTCCATCAGGAAGCCGAACGGCGTCTCGAAGATGTCGGCCACCTCGTCCGGATTGGGCGTCAGCTCGAAGCCGGTGCGCACGAAGCCCACCACCGGGGTGATCAGGTAGCCGGTGCCGGTGCGGTAGGGCGTCGAAAGCCCGGCCAGCGAGACGAAGCTGGGGGCGAGGCCGATCTCCTCCTCGGCTTCCCTTAGCGCCGTCTGCCAGGGCGTCTCGCCCGGATCGCGCCGCCCGCCGGGGAAGGCGATCTGGCCGGTGTGGCGCCTGAGCGTGTCGGCGCGGCGGGTGAGGATCACCGAGAGCCCCGCCTCGCGCTCCACCAGGCCCACCAACACCGAGGCCGGGGTCAGCGGCTGGTCGGGCGGCGCCCAGCCGCCGGGCGTCAGGTCGAAGTCCGAGCGGTGCTCGCCACCGGCGGCGTCGGCGCCGTCGAGCGGATCGAGGTGGCTGGCGATCCAGTCGCGCAGCTCGTGCGCCGGGGCATAGGCGTTCATGGCCGCTGCGCCCCCGTGGGGCCCAGGGGGAACCAGGCGCCGTGCGATTCCACGCCCAGCACCGGGCCCTCCGGCAGCTCCCGCGCCTCGGCCATCTCGACGAGCTCGTAGAACACGGCGCGCGCGATCAGCGCCTCGAGCCCCCGCCGCACGTGAACGTAGGGGCGCGGCTCGCCGGCCGCATTCACCTCCACGCGGATGGGGTTCTCGGGCCCCGCCTCCACCTCGTCGCCGACATTGGTCAGGAACCGCAGCACCGGACGGCCGTCCTCGCCCGCGTCGCGGTCCACGCGCACCGCGACGAAGGGGGCGTCGTCCACCTGGATCTTCAGCTTCTCGACCGGGGTGACGAGATAGGTCCCGTCCGGGTCCACCCGCAGGATGGTCGAGAACAGCCTGACCAGC
>JAGWSE010000473.1 GCA_028869395.1 Alphaproteobacteria bacterium
CACCCCGACGTCTTCAACGTGCTGCTGCAGGTGCTGGACGACGGACGCCTGACGGACGGCCAGGGCCGCACCGTCGACTTCCGCAACACCCTGATCATCATGACCTCGAACATGGGATCGGAGTACCTGGCGAACCTCGCCGAGGAGGACGACGTCGAGAAGGCGCGGCCGGCGGTGATGGACGTCGTGCGGCGGCACTTCCGGCCCGAGTTCCTGAACCGGATCGACGAGATCATCCTGTTCAAGCGACTGGGTCGCGCGGAGATGGACAACATCGTCCGCATCCAGCTGCAGCGGGTGGAGAAGCTCTTGGCCGACCGGCGCATGACCATCGCGCTGGAGCCCTCGGCCCTGCACTGGCTGGCCGAGCGCGGTTACGACCCGGTCTACGGCGCCCGTCCCTTGAAGCGGGTGATCCAGAAGGAGCTGGTCGACCCCATCGCCCGCAAGCTCCTCTCGGGCGAACTGGAGGACGGCTCGGTGATCGACGTCGACGGCGGCGAGCACGGCCTGGAAATCGGCCGGGCCAAGGTGCACTGAGCACCGCTGCCCTCGCGCCAGGAGAAAACCCCCGCCGGCGCGGCCGACGGGGGTTCTTCTTTTCCTCGGGCTACAGCTTCAGGTCACCAGCACTCGCGGCGGGTCATGTAATGGTCCGTCTGGTCGTCCCAGTCGCTGCGCAGCTTGCACTTAATGCGGTGCCCGTCCGGGGCGATCATGCCGTTCGGATCGGGGCCGTACTGGTCGACCCGCATGGCCGGCGTCATCACGTAGCCGCCGATCGCCGCGCCGAGGGCCGCCGAGGCGGCCGCCGCCGCGGCCTGGTCGTCATAGATCGGGGCCGGATAGGCCGGGACCACCGGGGCGACCGGGGCCGGGCCGACGTAGTAACCGTGATCGTAGTATCCCGGCGCCGGGGTGTAGTACCCGTAAGGTTGAGCCTGAGCCGTC
Source organism: Alphaproteobacteria bacterium (assembly GCA_028869395.1). Lineage (GTDB taxonomy): Bacteria > Pseudomonadota > Alphaproteobacteria > Caulobacterales > Caulobacteraceae > Phenylobacterium. Next base: position 952 of record JAGWSE010000473.1, read on the forward strand.
GAGGCGATTACGGCGCCGCCAGCGACCGTGAGGCCGAGGAGAGCAGCGCCCAACATCTTGCGCATCACCAATATCTCCGTTCGGGCATCCCTCACGACCCCAAGAACGTCTCAAACCTCGATATCGGTTCCCAGAGCGGCGCTTGTCACCTCTCCCGGTCGACCTCGCACGGTCGGGTCACGCCGGGACGCACGAGGATGCGGTCGGAGCCCGGGTCGTAGCGCGGATCCGAGGCCAGGCAATCGAGCATCCGCCGGTCCCGCGGCGAGTAGCCATGGCCGGGACCGACCTGATAGCTGGCGGGCACGCCGCGGCTTTCGGCGGAGGGCGCGCGCGCCGCCGGCGCGGCCGGTTTCGCGCCCGGAACAGGGCTCGCCGGCGGGTTCGGATCGGGTCGCGGCGCGGCCCCCGCGGACGTGGCGAGCGCCAGAACGGCGGCGCCCAGGCCGATGATCAGGGGCATACGCATCGCGAACCTCCGGGCGGCCTGAATCTGCCGCGCGTCCGATCAGCGAAACCCCTCAAAAGACGCACGGTTCAGGCCCGGGCGGGGATTTTTCCCAACGGTCAACGAGCCGACCGCAGGGCTGCGGCCACGAGGGCGTTCGGGGGCGGTCGGTCTTGGTTTAAGGATGGGCCGTCGTCTCCTGGAAGCGCGCCTCATGAGCCTGCCGCCCGGCATCCAAGCCCCGCTCTTCACCGCGCCTTCACCGCTGAACCCGCAGTTCGAATTCGCGCGCCTGGGCGGGCGCTACGTGCTGCTGGTGTTCCTGCCGGGCCCGTCGCCGGAGCGCGACGCGGCGCTGCGGCTCCTGAAGGAAAACCTGCGCCTCATCCGCGACGACAACGCCGCGGTTTTCGCGGTCCTGCCCGACGAGGCGAGCTTCGCCAGGGCCGTCGACGCCGTGAACGGGGTGCAGTGGCTGAGCGATCCCGACGGTTGGGCGCGGACGCTATATCGCGCCGTGGACGAGGCCGGCGAGGTCAGGGCCGAATGGTTCCCGATCGACCCATCCTGCGGCTCATGGGCGGCGGCCCGCTGGCGGACCTGGCCCGGGCGCTGGCCGAGCTGGAGGCCGCGGGCGACGCCGACGATCATGCCGGGGCGCCGATCCACGCGCCGGTGCTGATCGTGCCGCGAGTGCTGGAGCCGGAGTTCTGCCGCGAACTGATCTGCGCCTACGAGGCCGACGGGGGCGCCCCGTCCGCCGTGATGACGACGGTGGACGGGCGGATGGTGGGCGTGATCGACGGCCGCAAGCGCCGCCGGGACGCGGAGATCCCGACCGGAGCCTTGCGTGACAAGCTGCGGGAGCGGATCGGCCAGCGTCTGGCGCCCCAGATCAAGCGGGCCTTCCAGTTCGAGGTCACGCGGATCGAGCGGTTCATCCTGGCCTGCTACGACGCCGCCGACGGGGGCTGCTTCCGGGCGCATATCGACAACCGCGCCCTGGAGACCGCCACCGCAAGTTCGCGGTGACCATCAACCTGAACAGCGAGGCTTCGAGGGCGGTGAACTTCGCTTCCCGGAGTACGGCCGAAGGACCTACCGCGCGCCCACCGGCGGGGCGGCGGTGTTCTCCTGCTCGCTGCTGCACGAGGCGACGCCGGTCACCAGGGGCCGGCGCTACGCCACCCTTCCCTCCCTCTACGACGAGAACGGCGAGCGCGTCCGCGAGGCGCTCAGCAGGGCGGCGCTAGCCGGCCGCGGCCGGCTAGCGCCGGTCAGAGCCCGACGGTCGTGACCTTGCCGGCATGCGTCTCGACACGCTTCATCACCGCGAAGCTGGGGCCGCCGCCGTTCACCGGCTTGGCGATGGTGATGACGTACCAGGCGCCGGCCGGCAGGCGCACGAAGCTGAACCGGTTCGCCGCGTCGCAGGTGACGCGCTTGATGAAGGGCGTGGAATCGCCGGGCGGCGCCTCGGCAGTGCGGGCGCGGACCTGGTCGGTGGGCAGCGCCGCGCGCTCGGAGGAGAGGTAGAGCACCTCCATGCGCAGCTTCGACCAGGGCGTCTCCGGCGTCAGGATCACGCTGTCGCCCTTGCAGGTGTAGCGCGCGCCTTGCCGCGTGAAGGCCAGGTGGCCGACGATCGCGCCGGTGCCGGGCTGTTGCGACCACTCGAATTCGGAGGCGCGGAACGTCGGAACGCCGGGCCGGGCCGGCGCGACGGCCCCCGGCGGCGGCGGGCCGAGCGAGGGCGCGCAGGCGGACAGAAGGCCCATCAGGGCGGCGGCGGCGAGCAGTCGGACGCGGACCATGGGGCCGAGCTTATAGGGCAATGCGACGGAACCTTGCCAGAGGTGAGGACGACCACGAGGTAAAGCCTACGCTCAAGCTTCGTTCCCGCGGCGGGGCGGCTCGCCACCTTACCGCGAGTTCACTGGACCTTGCGCCGCGGCTGCGGCTTGTTTCGGCCGCAATCCGAACGGGCTGAAGGGGATAGCGCCATGCGCGCCGCGGTTCTGGGAATTCTGGGCGTCTCGGCCCTGGCGCTGTGCGCCTGCATGCCGAGGGTGAACGTGGACGCCATCGAGGCGGCCTCCTCGAGCGGCCCGGCGCTGCCGGTGCTCGCCAAGCTGGACTGTCCGGCGCACGAGGGGTCGCTGGAACGCACCGCCCAGGCCGCCGACGGGCGGAGCTGCGACTACGTCAGCGACGCCGGCGAGACGGTGCGCCTGAGCCTGGTGGCTCTGGACGGGCGCTCGCCGCAGGCGGCGCTGGCCGCGACCAAGGCCGAGCTGCAGGCGCTGAGCCCGGTCCGCGTCCGCCCGGTGCGGCCGCTGCAACCGGGCGAGACCGGCGAGCGCAGCGACGTCGACATGCCCTTCTTCCACGTGCACGAGGTCAATGGCCGCTCCGAGGTGAGCATCCTCGGCGTCCACGTGCACGACGACGGCCAGGAGACCGAGGTGCGGACCAACCACGGCCTGAAGCACACCGTGGTCCATGCCGGGCCCGACGGGGCGGAGATCGTGGCCGACGACGTCGGGCGGCGGAACGCCTCGCTGGTCTATGTGCTGGCCTCCGACCGGCGCAGCGCCGCGCCCTATCAGGCGGTGGGCTATGTGGCCAAGGGGCCGGTGGGCGGGCCGCTGGTGGTGGCGGAATTCCGCGCCAAGGGCGGCGCCCATTTTGACCACGACCACGTGGACCATGGCGACGTCGGCCGGCTGATCGACCGCAACTTCCGGGACTAGTCGTCGCCGCGGACGCGGCCGCGCAGCGCCTTGACGCCGCCGCGGCGGGTCTTGGCGTCCATCCGCTTCTGGCGCGCGGCGCGGGAGGGCCTGGTCTTCTTGCGCGGCGGCGGCGGCGGCTCGGCCGCCTTGCGGACCAGCGCGACCAGCCGATCGAGCGCCGCCTGGCGGTTCAGCTCCTGGCTCCGGTGTTCCTGGGCGAAGAGGACGAGCACGCCCTCCTGGGTGAGGCGGCTGCCGGCGAGGTGCTCCAGCCTGAGCTTGACGCGATCCGGCAGCGACGGGGAGCCACGCACGTCGAACCGGAGCTCGATGGCGCTGGAGGTCTTGTTGACGTGCTGGCCGCCAGGGCCCGAGGCGCGCACGGCGCGGACCTGCAGTTCGTCCTCCGGGATGGCGATGTGGTGGCCGACCTCGATCATTCCGCCGTTTTGCCAAGCTTCGCGAAAAACGGTAAGTCTCGAGCCATGCGCTGCGTAAGCATGACCTTCGCCCAGCTTATCACCACCGCCGCCGGCGGGACGGTGAGGGTTGTCGTGCGCTAGGCAAGGCCCACGCAAGCTTCACCAGCCCCGGCGGGATCCGACCGGGGCTTTTTCATGCCCCGTCCCTACCTTCACCTTCAGGAGAGACGGAGATGAGCGATAAGCCAGAGATCGTCGTCCGAGCGCTGGAACCGGGCGACATGGAGGATCTGACGGAAGCCTGGAACCAACCGAACGCCGTGGCCGGCACCATGCAGCTGCCGTACACCTCCGTCGACACCCGCCAGAAGCGCAACGCCGTCACGCCGCCGAACTTCACCAAGCTCGTCGCCGTCTCTGGCGGCAAGGTGATCGGCTCGATCTATCTCGACGCCGGCGAGGGACGCCGCCGCCATGCCGGGGTCGTCGGCATGGCGGTGCACGACGCCTACGCCGGACGTGGCGCCGGGACCGCCCTGATGAAGGCCGCCCTGTCACTGGCCGACGACTGGCTGAACCTGAAGCGCGTCGAGCTGAGCGTCTACGCGGACAACGCCCGCGCCATCGCCCTCTACGAGCGGTTCGGGTTCGAGCGGGAAGGCCTGCACCGGGCCTACGCCTGGCGGGCCGGGGAGTACGTGGACGCCCTGTCCATGGCCAGGCTGCGACTCTGAGCGCGCGGCGTGGGCCTTCCCTTGACCTTTCGGCAAAAAACCGCTTCAGAGCCCCGGCTTTGCCGCACCGCCGTTGCGCAGGTGCAGCGCTTCTTGTCCCTGTAGGAGAACAATCATGCGCGTCTACTACGACCGCGACGCCGACATTTCCCGCATCCTGGACAAGAAGATCGCGGTGGTAGGCTATGGCAGCCAGGGCCGCGCCCACGCGCTGAACCTGACCGATTCCGGCGTGAAGAACGTCGCGGTCGCCCTGAAGCCCGGCTCGGCCACGGCCAAGAAGGTCGAGGCCGACGGGCTGAAGGTGATGAGCGTCGCCGACGCGGCCAAGTGGGCGGACATGATCATGATCCTGGCCCCCGACGAACTGCAGCGCGACATCTACAACAACGAGATCGCGCCCAATATCCGCGACGGCGCGGCGCTGCTGTTCGCGCACGGGCTGAACGTGCACTTCAACCTGATCGAGCCCAAGGACACCATCGACGTGCTGATGGTGGCGCCCAAGGGGCCGGGCCACACCGTCCGCGGCGAATACCAGAAGGGCGGCGGCGTGCCCTGCCTGATCGCGGTCGACCGCGACGCCACCGGCAATGCGCTGGACCTGGGCCTCGCCTACGCCTCGGCGATCGGCGGCGGCCGTTCGGGGGTGATCGAGACGACGTTCCGCGAGGAGTGCGAGACCGACCTGTTCGGCGAGCAGAGCGTGCTCTGCGGCGGGCTGGTGGAGCTGATCCGCGCGGGCTTCGAGACCCTGGTCGAGGCGGGCTACGCCCCCGAGATGGCCTATTTCGAATGCCTGCACGAGGTGAAGCTGATCGTGGACCTGATCTACGAAGGCGGCATCGCCAACATGAACTACTCGATCTCCAATACCGCGGAGTACGGGGAATACGTGACCGGCCCGCGCATCGTGACGCCGCAGACCAAGGCCGAGATGAAGCGCGTGCTGGAGGACATCCAGTCGGGCCGCTTCGTGCGCGACTGGATGGTCGAAAACGCCGCGGGCCAGCCCTCCTTCAAGGCCACGCGCCGGCGCGCTTCCGAGCATCCGATCGAGGAGGTCGGCTCACGGCTGCGCGCCATGATGCCCTGGATCACCAAGAACAAGCTGGTGGACACCAGTCGGAACTAGGGCGCGCCGCTTCGCGCGGGGCGGGATGACGGATAAGGTGGGGGCATGACCGATGCCCCCGCCATTCCCGACGTCATGGACAACACCGCGGACCACCGGTTCGAGATCTCGCTGGACGGGGAGACCGCCTTCGCCGAGTACCGGCTGGTGCACGGGGCGATCATCCTGCCGCACACGGTGGTGCCGCCGGCCTTCGAGGGCAAGGGGATCGCGAGCCGGCTGGCCCGCTACGCCATGCAGTACGCCCGCGACCACGAGCTGAAGGTGATCCCCACCTGCCCGTTCATGGCCGCCTACATGCAGAAGCACCCCGAGAGTCACGAGCTGGTCCACCGCCTCTATCGCGAGCGGTTGGGGATCGCACCCTAGGCCCAGGGCAGGTCGGCCGCGCCGCGCAGGATCGCCTCCGCCTCGGCTGTGTGCTTGCCGCCGTCGCGGGCGTGCAGGACGAGGGCGGGGAGCAGGCGAAGCGGCGCCTTGCCGGTCTTGACGGCGCGCACCAGCACCCGCTTGGCGGGCTCATCGGCGAAGGGATGCACCGGGCGCACCTGGAAGGAGCCCGCCTTGGGCGCGAGCAGGGCCAGGATGTCGGCCAGCCGGTCGGCGCGGTGGACGAGGGTGATGGCGCCGCCCTCGCGCACCGCCTTCACGAGGAAGCCGCACCAGGCGCCGAGCCCCTCCTGCGCGATCCAGGCGCCGCGGCGCTCGGGCGCCGGCGCGCGCAGGGCGGCGGGATCGTCGAAGAACGGCGGATTGGCCAGGACAGCTTCGAACACCGGCAGCTTCAGCGCCGCGAACCGGCCGGCGGCGTCGCCTTCGACGACGTCGACACGGTCGGCGAGCCCGTTCAGGGCTGCGTTCTGGCGCGCGAGGGCGGCAGCGGCCGGATCGCGCTCCAGGCCGGTGAAGCGCGCGCCCGGGCGCCGGACAGCGGCGGCCAGCAGCGCCGCGCCCGCCCCGCAGCCGGCGTCGAGCAC
>JAGWSE010000474.1 GCA_028869395.1 Alphaproteobacteria bacterium
CGACGCCGGGCTCCAGCTCGACGAACGCGCCGTAATCCGTGATGTTGGTGACGCGGCCCTTGAACTTCGCGCCGACCGGGTACTTGGCCTGGATGCCCTCCCACGGATCGGCTTCCAGCTGCTTCATGCCGAGGCTGATGCGCTGGGTTTCCGGGTTGAAGCGGATCACCTGCACCTTCACCTGCTGGCCGATCTGCAGGGCTTCCGACGGGTGGTTGATGCGCCGCCAGGCGATATCGGTCACGTGCAGCAGGCCATCGACGCCGCCGAGATCGACGAAGGCGCCGTAGTCGGTGATGTTCTTCACCACGCCGTCCAGGATCTGGCCTTCCTTGAGGCCCTGGATCAGCTCCGAGCGCTGCTCGGCGCGGGTCTCTTCCAGCACCGCGCGGCGGGAGACGACGATGTTGCCGCGGGTGCGGTCCATCTTGAGGATCTGGAACGGCTGCGGCTGGCCCATCAGCGGCGTCACGTCGCGCACCGGGCGGATGTCCACCTGGCTGCCGGGCAGGAACGCGACCGCGCCGCCGAGGTCGACGGTGAAGCCGCCCTTGACGCGGCCGTAGATCGTGCCGTTCACCCGCTGCTGCGTCTCGAACGCGCGCTCGAGCGCGGACCACGCCTCCTCGCGCCGCGCCTTCTCGCGCGAGAGCACGATGGAGCCGTCGCGGTCCTCGTAGCGCTCGACGAACAGCTCGATGACGTCGCCGGGCTTCACCTCCGGCGCTTGGCCGGGGGCGGCGAACTCCTTGAGGGCGACGCGGCCCTCGCTCTTCAGGCCGACATCGACGATGGCGTACTCGTCGGTGAGGCGGACGACGCGGCCGGTGACGACGGAGCCGTCGAAGGCGGTGTCGCGGCCGAGCGTCTCTTCGAGGAGCGAGGCGAAATCCTCGCCCTTTGACGCCCGTGCGGGCGCGATGGCGGTAGCTGACATGCTGTGCTGGGTGACCTTGCTGCGGCGGCCGGGAGTGGCCTGTGCCGCGATGGCATGCGCGCCTGGTATCGGCACGACTTCCCGCGGCCCTTCATCGTGTCCGGGGCGCGGGCGGCTTGGTGACACCGGGTCGCCCGGCGGCCGCGGACCATCCGCGACGGGGCGCACATAGGGTGCCGGACCCCGGGAAGTCAAGGTGAAACGCCCCCCGGGCCGTGCCGCGCCCCGTTCCGCGCCCCGTTCCGCGCCTGGGCGGTCGTTGCGAGGGCGGTTTCGTCCGCCCCGCCCCGGCGGACAGGCGGGCCGGACCGGGCGGACGAAACGGACAGACGGAAAAACCCCAGACCGGCACTGGAACGGACAAAACCGGACGAAGGCGGACGAACGGCCGACAGGGGGGCGGACGGAGCGGACAGCCCCCCTTAGGGGGCTGTCCGTCCTCCGGCCTGTCCGCCCGCGTGAATGGGAACCAGGGTTGCTTCCGCTTCAGGCGCTGCGCGGGATGGCGTAGTCGGCGGGGCGCGTGGCGGCGAACTCCGCCCGGCCCTCCCAGTGCGCCGCCAGCGCCTCCAGCCGCGCGTAGCGTCCGGGCGGGAGGTAGGAGGGGTCGGCGAGGCGCAGCCAGCCCACGAGGCAGGTCGCCGTGATCGCCGGCTGGTCCGCCCGCGCCTGCGGCCAGGCGAG
>JAGWSE010000475.1 GCA_028869395.1 Alphaproteobacteria bacterium
ACACGCCCCCGCCCGCCGCCCCGGCGCTGAGCGCGGCGGCCATGGGCGTGCTGATCGCCGCCCAATCGCAAGATCTCCAGGCCCAGGACATCCAGGCCCAGGACATCCAGGCCCAGGACATCCAGGCCCAGGATCTCCAGTCCCAGGATCTCCAGCCGCAAGGTCTCCAGTCGGTGGTTCAGACCTACACGGGCCATTCGACCAGCACCGCGCCCGCCCGGAACGGGACGCCCACGTCCCAGGACCATGGCGCGGGGCTCTCTTCGTCCGGGAACGCCGACCACGGCGCCGCGTCGAACCACCAAGCCCACGCCGACGACGGCCATGGCGGCGATCACACCGACCGCGGCTGCCATCGCCGGCCGCCGGAACCGACTCCTGCGCCGCCGCCTGCGCCCGCGCCGCAGCCGGTGGTCATTCCGAGCTTCGACCCCTCGCTGCCCGCGCGCGCCATCGCCGAAGCCGCCCAGACCCGGGCCGACGGCCGCGCCGCCGAGGCCCAGCGCACCGCCTACGTCACCGCGGCGGCGGAGCAGCGGGCCCAGGCCTTCGTAAGCCAGGGCCAGGCCGCGCTCGCGATCCTCAAGGACATGCAGGCGCAGTACGGCGCCTGGCAGGCCGATCGGACCGGTTCGGGTTCCTACCTCAAGCGGCTTTACGCCTGACGCCGCGGCCTGCCGCCGGGTGAGCTTGCGCCGCCCGCCCGCCGCGACTACCCCTTCGCCGACACTCTGACGAAGGGGATCGCGTGAAGGACATCCTGGACCAGCTGGAGAGGCGTCGCGCCGAGGCCAAGGCCGGCGGGGGCGAGCGCCGCATCGCCAACCAGCACGCCAAGGGCAAGCTCACCGCCCGCGAACGCATCGACCTCTTGCTCGACGAGGGCTCCTTCGAGGAGTTCGACATGTTCGTCGAGCATCGCGCCACCGACTTCGGCATGGCCGAGCAGAAGATTCCGGGCGACGGCGTGGTGACCGGCTGGGGCCGGATCAACGGCCGGGTGGTGTTCGTCTTCTCCAAGGACTTCACCGTCTTCGGCGGCTCGCTCTCGGGCGCCCACGCCTCGAAGATCCTCAAGGTCCAGCGCCAGGCGATGAAGGTCGGCGCGCCGGTGATCGGCCTGTTCGACGCCGGGGGCGCGCGCATCCAGGAGGGCGTTGAGAGCCTCGCGGGCTACGCCGACATCTTCCTGGAGAACACGCTGGCGTCCGGCGTCATCCCGCAGATTTCCGTGATCATGGGCCCGTGCGCCGGCGGCGATGTCTATTCCCCGGCGATCACCGACTTCATCTTCATGGTGAAGGACACGAGCTACATGTACGTGACCGGTCCCGACGTGGTGAAGACCGTCACCCACGAGGAAGTCAGCCACGAGGAGCTGGGCGGCTACCGCATCCATGCCCTGAAGTCGGGCGTCGCCGACGGCGCCTTCGACAACGACCTGGAGGCGCTGACCCAGGTGCGGCGGCTGGTCGACTTCCTGCCGCTCTCCAACCGCGAGAAGCCGCCGGTGCGCGAGAGCTTCGACGAGCCGTTCCGCGACGAGCCCAGCCTCGACACCCTGGTGCCGGCCAATCCGAACAAGCCCTATGACATGAGGGAGCTGATCCTCAAGGTCGTGGACGAGGCCGATTTCTTCGAGATTTCGCCGGATTACGCCAAGAACATCATCGTGGGGTTCGCCCGTCTCGACGGCCAGACCGTGGGGGTGGTCGCCAACCAGCCGCAGGTGCTGGCCGGCGTCCTCGACATCGACGCCAGCCGCAAGGCGGCCCGCTTCGTGCGCTTCTGCGACGCCTTCGACATCCCGCTGATCACCTTCGTCGACGTGCCGGGCTTCATGCCGGGCACCCGGCAGGAGCAGGGCGGCCTGATCCGCCACGGGGCCAAGCTGCTGTTCGCCTACGCCGAGGCCACCGTGCCGAAGATCACCCTGATCACCCGCAAGGCCTACGGCGGCGCCTATGACGTCATGGCCTCAAAGCACGTCCGCGCCGACGTCAACGTCGCCTGGCCGACCGCCGAGATCGCGGTGATGGGCGCCGAAGGCGCCGCCAAAATTCTCTTCCGGCGCGAGATCTCCGACGCCGCCGATCCGGTCGCGAAGACCGCCGAGCTCGTCGAAGAGTACCGCAGGCGTTTCGCCAATCCGTTCATCGCCGCCCAGCGCGGCTACGTCGACGACGTAATCGAGGCGCGCGA
>JAGWSE010000039.1 GCA_028869395.1 Alphaproteobacteria bacterium
AGCGGCGCTCGCCTACACCCGGCTGATCGCCTGGGCGACCCGGGGCCGTCCACGCGGAGGCGCCGGTACGGCGGCCGTCGCCTTGAGCGTGTTCCTCGGCCTGGGGCTGGCCTCGTTGGTCTTCCCGCAGCTGCTCGGCAACGGCCGAGGCGTGGTGCAGCGGACGATCTCCGGCCAGTTCGGTCCGCTGCCCGTGGTGCTGGCGGTGCTCGCGCTGCGGCCGGTCGCGACGGCGCTGTGCCTGAAGAGCGGAGCGCCCGGCGGCCTCTTCACGCCGACGCTGACGGTGGGTTCGCTGCTGGGCCTGACCTGCGGGCGGCTGTGGTCGTGGGTGGTGACGCCCGGCCTGGCGCCCAACGGCAGCTATGCGGTGATCGGAGCGGGCGCGTTCCTGGCCGCCTGCACGGGCGGGCCGATCTCCACCCTGGTGATCATGCTGGAGCTGGGCCGCCACATCGACCTGCTCATCGTGCCGCTGGGGGCGGCGATCGTGTCCGCCTCGCTGGTCGTGCGCCTGTTCGACGCCCCTTCGATCTATACGGCGAGGCTGAGCGCCGACCTGGAACGGGCCAACCCGGCCGAGGTGGCAGCCGAGGGGCCGCTGGCCGATGAGATCGCGACGGACGTGCTGGTGATCGCCTCGGCCTCGAGCGCGATCCGCACGGTCCAGAAGCTCATCGCCACAGGTTCGCCGAGCGCCTACGTGGTCGACGAGACGGGCGCCCTGGTCGGGCGGCTGGACCCGGGGGAGGTCCGGCGCTGGGCGGCCGCGGAGGGGCCGCGGATCCTGGAGACCGCGCGCGACCTGTCGCGGCCGGCGTCCTGCATCGGCCTCGACGCCGCCCCGGACGAGGCGAGGGCGGAGCTCCAGATCAGCGGGCTGGACGAGCTTGCCGTGGTCGATCCCAAGACCCGGCGGCTGGCCGGCGTGCTGCGCCTCAGGCGTTGAAGTTCAGCTTCAGCCCCGGGCGCGGCCAGCGGCACTTGTAGAGCTTGCCTGTGGAGGAGGCGGTGACCCAGGCGTCCATCATGTCGGCGCCGCCGAAGCAGATGTTGGTGCACAGGAGGTCCGGGAAGGCGAAGTGCTCCGTCGAGCCGTCGGGGTCGAAGGCGGTGATACCGCCGTTGATGATGGTGGCCACGCAGACCTTGCCGCCGGCCTCCATGGCGAGGCTGTCGAGATAGTTGAAGCCCGGCAGGTTGCAGATCACCCGCCCCGGCGCGAAGCCGGGCGCCGGGGCCAGGACGCCGGGCTCGGCGACGTCGAAGGCCCACAGGCGGGCCAGCTGGGTGTCGGCGACATAGACCACCTTCTCGTCCGGCGAGAGGCCCACGCCGTTGGGGGAGATCAGGTGATCGCGCTGGCGGCTGATGTGGCTGCCGTCGGTCCTGGCGTAGTAGAGCGCGCCGAACTTGCGGCCCTCGGGCGTCGAGCAGCCGTGATCGGTGAACCAGACGCCGCCCTGACGATCGAAGACCAGGTCGTTGGGGCCGATCAGGCGGCGGCCCTCGCAGGCGTCGTAGACGGTCTCCAGCTTGCCGGTCTTGAAATCGAAGCGATCGAGGGAGCCGCCCCTGTGGCTGGCAGGCGTCGGCCCGGGGATGACCAGTCCCTGCTGGTCCAGCCACTCGAACGAGCCGCCGTTGTTGGTGATCCAGATGGCGCCGTCGGGGCCGATGGCCGCGCCGTTCGGGCCGCCCGGCACGTCGCAGACCTTCTCCTTGCGGCCGTCCGGGTGGACGCGCGTCAAGCGCTGGCCCTTGATCTCGGTCAGGATCACCGAGCCGTCGGCCATGGCGATCGGGCCCTCGGGGAATTCGAGGCCCTCGGTGACCAGCTGGATATCCACGGCGCGTCCTCCCTTATCGTCGTTCAGGTTTGGAGCGCGACTATAGGCGAGGCTCAGCGCCGTTCCAGCACCCTGAAGGTGAAGGGGTACTGGTCGACGTCGGAGGCGGGATGATCCTCGCGGCGGATCTCGCGCCATTGGGCCTCGTCGATGGGCGGCAGGACGACGTCGCCTTCCACCTCGGCGTCGACCTCGGTGAGGTAGAGCCGCCTGGCCTTGGGGAGCGCCAGTGCGAAAAGCGAGGCGCCGCCGATCACGCAAGCCTCGTCAACGCCGTCGTCGGCGGCCTGCTCGCGGGCGATCTGCACGGCCTCGGCGAAGTCCTCGCAGACCAGGACGCCGCGGCCCTCGAAGCCGCGGTCCCTGGTGAGCACGATGTTGGTCCGGCCCTTCAGCGCGCCGCCCGGCAGGCTCTCGTAGGTCTTGCGGCCCATGATCACCGGCTTGCCCATGGTGATCTGGCGGAAGATCGCCAGGTCCGACTTCAGCCGCCAGGGCAGCTTGCCGTCGCGGCCGATCACGCCATTGCGGGCGCGGGCGATGGGTCCGGCGGCGAGGATCACGGAGGGCATGGCCTCCTTCTAGCCGATCAGGCGGCGCGCTCCAGCCATGACAGCCACTTGGCCCTGACGGCGGCTTCCGGGTCGATGCCGAACCGGCGGCAGTAGAGCAGCAGCTGGCAGAGCACGTCGGCGGCCTCGTCGGCGCGGGCCTGATCCGGGACGGAGCCGCGGCCACGGCCGGAGAGCTTTAGGTGCGCCTGGGCGAGCTCGCCCAACTCCTCCTGCAGCTTGATCAGGAACCAGTCGTCGTCGCGCTCGATGCCGTACTTGCCCGCGTAGATGTCGGAGATCTCGGCCGCGGCCTCGCTGAGGTCGGCGAGGGTGAGCGGGCGTTCCATCAGACCGCGATCGGCGCCGGGATCGAGGGGTGCGCGCGGTAGCCTTCGAGGCGGAAGTCCTCGTAGTCGAAGGCGAGGAGGTCGGTCTTGGCGGCGAGATGCATGACCGGCAGCGGCAACGGCTCGCGCGTGAGCTGCAGGCGGGCCTGGTCGAGGTGGTTCAGGTAGAGGTGGGCGTCGCCCAGCGTGTGGACGAACTCCCCGGGCTGGTAGCCGGTGACCTTGGCCATCATCAGGGTCAGCAGGGCGTAGCTGGCGATGTTGAACGGCACGCCCAGGAAGACATCGGCCGAGCGCTGGTAGAGCTGGCAGGAGAGCTTGCCGCCCCCCTGTTCATCGGGCGCCACGAAGAACTGGAAGAGGCAGTGGCAGGGCGGCAGCGCCATGTCGTCCACGTCGGCCGGGTTCCAGGCCGAGACGATGTGGCGGCGCGAATTGGGATTGGTCCGCAGGCTCTGGACGACGCCGGCGATCTGGTCGATCACCCGGCCGTCCGGCGCGGCCCAGGACCGCCACTGCCGGCCGTAGACAGGGCCAAGCTCGCCCGCCGCGTCGGCCCACTCGTCCCAGATCGTGCAGCCGCGCTCCTGCAGCCAGCGCACGTTGGTCTCGCCGCGCAGGAACCACAGCAGCTCCACCAGGATCGAGCGGAAGTGCACGCGCTTGGTCGTCAGCAGCGGAAAGCCCTGCGCCAGGTCGAAGCGCATCTGCCGGCCGAAGACGCCCAGCGTGCCGGTGCCGGTGCGGTCGCCGCGCTCGACGCCGGTGGTCATGATGTCGGCCAGGAGGCCGAGGTACTGC
>JAGWSE010000476.1 GCA_028869395.1 Alphaproteobacteria bacterium
AGACTAGCAGGCTGGGCGTTCCGTCCGCGAAGTCGAGCCGGCAGCCGGTGAGCGCCCGGATGGTCGCGCCGGCGGCGCGCCGTTCCTGCATTTCCGACCAGGCGCGCACTACCCCGGCCAGCGAGTTGCGGTCGCAGATTCCGACCGCCTCCAGCCCCAGCGCCGCCGCGCCCTGCACCAGCTCGTGCGGATGCGAGGCGCCCCGCAGGAACGAGAAATTGGTCGTGGCCTGCAGCTCGGCGTAGCGGGTCATCCGAACAGCCCGTGCAGCCACCATCGGGCGGGCTCCCCGGCCTTGTAGAGGCCGGCGCGGAACAGCCAGAAGCGCGCGCCTTCGGAATCTTCGACGCGGTAGTAGTCGCGCACGTGGTCCACGCCGACGGCTTCGATCTCGCGCTTCCACCACTCTTCGCCGATCCGTTCCGGGCCCTCGGCGCGGCGGATGCGGTGCAGGCGGCCGCGCCAGCGGAACTGGCTGGGTGGATCGTCCGGGGTGAGCGCGATGACGCCCTCCAGCGGTTCGGGGCGGCGGAAGAGGCGCAAGGGGCGCGGCGCCTCCGGGTCCCAGCGGCGGGTCTCGGCGGCCGGCGAGAGCGGCAGAGCGCGGCCCACGGAAAGCTCGGGCACGTGGCTCTCCACGGGGGCGGCGCGCCAGATGCGGTCCTCGCCCAGCCGGTTGGCGAGGCGGTCGACGAGCGGCGAGAGCCCGTCCTCCACCGCCGCGCGGGCGGCGCCCTCGAGCCTTGCCTGGCGGCCCGAGACGGCCTCGACCTCGCCCGCGGTGAGGGTGACCGCCTCGATCCCGAAGCCCGGGTCGACGCCCTCGAGCTTGGGGGAGAGCAGGCGGGCGATGCGGACGGCGTCGCGCCCGGGCAGCGCCAGGCCCGCGGCGACCGAGGGGCTTCGGCCGTCCAGGCGGTGGAAGAAGAGCTCGAACCGGCGGCCGCCCTTGCCCTCGCATTCGAGGCGGGCGCAGAGCTTCACGGCCGCGTCGCGCGCCACGCGCGCCAGGTCCTCCGGCGCGCTGATCGGTTCGGCGAAGGTCAGGCGCTCGATGTAGGGCGTGGGCGGCCGGCGATAGGTCAGCGCCTCGCGCGTGCGGCCGAGGGCCTGGTCCAGGCGGATGAGCGCGGCCTGGCCGAACCGCTTGGCGAAGGGCGCGCGCGGCAGGGCGAAAAGCTGCGAGAGGCGGCGGAAACCCAGGCGCTCGATCTGGGCTGCGGTCGCGAGGTCGAGGCGCAGGGCCGAGGGCGGAAGGTCGCCCATCAGCTCGCGCTGGCCGCCCGGGGGCGCGATGGCGCCGTCGGCGCCGTAGCGGGCCAGCGCCCAGGCGGCGGCGGGCGTGTCGGCGACGGCGCCGCGGAACGACAGGCCGTTGGCGCGCAGGCGTCCCTGCAGGTCGGCCAGCATCTCCGCCTCGCCGCCCCACAGGTGGTCGACGCCGGTGATGTCGAGGAACAGTCCATCGGGCGGATCGGCCGCCACGGCCGGCGAGAAGCGCACGGACCAGTCGACCAGCGCCTCCAGCGCCGCGGCGTCGGCCTCCGGCTCGGCCTCGGCGGTGGCGAGCTCGGGGACGCGGGCGAAGGCGTCGGTCGCCTTCTGGCCCGGATATAGCCCGAGCCGCGCCGCCTCCAGGCTCACCGCCGACAGGCGGCGCGTGCCCGCGGCGGTCTCGACGAGGGCGAAGGGCGGTGACCGGTCCGGGGGCGGGTCGGCTTGGGCGGTGGTCGCCGGGACGAGCGGATCGCGGTCAGGCGGCGAGGGATGGCGTCGGCGCCAGTTGTCGATCGCCCAGGTCGGCGACCAGGCGCAGAGGATGCGCGCCATCGGATTTCTCCCAGGAATAGGCCCCCGCCGCTTCGAAGAGGAACGCGCCGGTCCGCCCGCCGCGGCAGCGCTCGAGCTCGACGCGGAAACGCGGGGCGCCCAGTCCGAATTCGCCCGCCGACGGCTCGGAAGGCGCCGGGGCGATGCGCCAGCGGGTGGCCGCCGAGGAGCCCGCGGGGCGCGTGGCCTTGCCGCCGAAGGGGCGGCGGTTCAGCACGAAGGCGGTGGCGCCGCGCGTCTCGGCGGCGAGCTGCAGCCGCCGCCCGGCGATCAGGTCGACCGTTTCCACCTCGCCGATCACGGCGGCGACGCCGACGGTGGAGAGCGCGTCCTCCATGACCGAGAGCGCTTCGGCCTCGTCGCGGGCGCAGACCTGGATCAGCCGCTCGGCGGGGAAGCCCAGCCCGGTCAGGCCGGGCGCGAAGAGGTCGTCGCGGCGGAAAACCCACACCGCCTCGCCATGGGCTGTGAGGGGGGCGGCGACCAGCGCGGCGAAGGCGGCCGCCGCCGCGCCGGTCTCCGCCTCCAGGGCCTCGCCCACGATCTCGTGCCAGCGGCCCAGCGGCAGGCCGCCGCCGGGCAGATGGGCGTCGACGGCGGGATCGCCGAAGGGCAGGACGCCGCACGCCGCCCGCCCGCCCCGTTCGAGGGCGGCGATCTCCGCGCGCAGGGCCGCGAGCCCTTTCCCGCGAAAATCGGACATCTCTTCCGGACTCCTTATGTTCCAACTTTGTTCTAGAAACCTCCCGCCGGGAGTCAAGTTCCGGATGAGCCCTGAGGCGTCTTGGCGCGCCTTGACCGCCGGGCTCCCGCAGACCGATGTTCCGGCGAGCCCGCGAGGAGGGACGTCATGCGGCCGGTGATGGGGATCTTGGCGGGCCTGGCCCTGCTGTGCGCCGGGGCGGCCCACGCCCAGGCGGGAGCGGGCATCCCGACCGTGCGGGTGAAGATCGACAGCGGAGTTGTCGTGGGCGTGGTCCACGAACACGCCGATGTGTTCCGCGACATCCCCTACGCCGCCCCGCCGGTGGGGCCGCTCCGGTGGCGGCCGCCTCAGCCCGTGCAGCCCTGGGCGGGGGACCGGATCGCGCTCCTACCCGGCCCCTCGTGCCCGCAGCCAATGCGCGCCGACGGCGCCCCGAACCTCGGCGGCGCCAACGGGCCCACGTCGGAGGACTGCCTGCAGCTCAACGTCTATGCGCCCAAGGACGCCAGGCGCGCGCCGGTCATGGTCTGGATCCACGGCGGCGAATTCCAGACCGGCGCCGGCTGGATCTACGACGGCCAGAACTTCGCCCGCGACGGGGTGATCCTGGTCACACTCAACTACCGCCTGGGCGCGCTGGGCTACTTCGCCCCGGCGGCGATCGTGAAGGCCGCGCCGGCCGGCGAGCCGGTCGGCGACTACGGCCAGATGGACCAGATCGCCGCGCTCCGGTGGGTGCGGCGGAACATCGCCGCGTTCGGCGGCGACCCGGACAACGTCACCCTGTTCGGCGAGAGCGCCGGAGGTATGGCGACCCTGGACCTGCTGGCCACGCCCGCGGCGCGCGGTCTGTTCGAGAAGGCGATCGTGGAATCCGGCCTGGGCTGGTTCCGGCCGGTGAACCTCGCCCAGGCCGAAGCCGCAAGTGAGGCGCGCCTCGCCAGGGCCGGCGTTCCGTCCACGGCGACGGCGGACGAACTGCGGGCGCTTCCGGTCGCGAAGCTGGTCGCCATCGGCGGCGACTTCGAGCCCTTCGTGGACGGCCGGCTGATGCCCGAAACGGCGACCCAGGCGCTGGCCGACGGCCACTTCGACGACGTGCCGCTGATCATCGGCTCCAATTCCGGCGAGGACTCGCTCCTCGGCTCCGGCCCCTTGCCGCCGCAGCGGGTCGCGGTCTTCACTCCGGCGGCCGCGCGGGCGGCCTACAAGCCGGACGAGGCGGCGGGCGAGGAGGCCTTCGCCCGCGCGGTGTTCACGGACCGGATCATGGGAGCGCCGGCCCGCTGGGTGGCGGCGCAGGCGTGGGGCGGCAAGCCCGCCTGGCTCTATCACTTCTCCTACATCGGCAGCCGCTTCCGGCCGGCCAAGACGCGGGCCAGCCACGCCGACGAGATCCAGTACGTCTTCGAATACTGGGGCCGCCGCACGCCGATGAGCGTGGTCTCCGACGAGGACAGGCGCATGGCCAGGCTGATGCACGCCTGCTGGATCGCATTCGCCAAGACGGGCGTCCCGGCCTGCGGGGGCATGGCCTGGCCCGCCTACACACCGGCCAAGGACCAGCTGATGGAGTTCGGGCCGAGGTCCGGCGTGGTGGCCCACTTCCGCAAGCCGGAACTGGACGAGGCCGACGCGGCGGTGCTGCCCACGCTGGGGCTTTCCAAGTAGCGCCTCACCGCCGCGCGCGCGGGGCGATCGGCGCTAACCGCCCGAACTGAATCAATTTCCCCCGCGTTTCGGGAGTCTAGGTTCTCGCCCCGGAGATGCGGCAATGGCCACGCGACCTACATGGCAGGGCTACCTGCGGCTCAGCCTGGTGAGCTGCCCGGTGGCCCTCTACACCGGCACGTCGCGCACCAGCGAGGTGCATTTCAACATGCTGCACAAGACGACCCACAACCGAATCCGGATGGTCCCGACCGACCCGGAGACCGGGCCCGTGGAACGCGCCGACATCGTCAAGGGCTACGAGGTCGAGAAGGGCCGCTACGTCGTGGTGACCGACGAGGACATCCAGAGCGTGCGGCTGGAGACCACGCGGACGCTGGACATCGAGCGATTCGTCGACGAGCACGAGATCGACCGCCTGTACTGGAACGACCCCTACTTCCTGACGCCCGACGGCGAGATGGCCGTGGAGGCCTTCACCGTCATCCGTGAGGCCATGGAGAAGGCCGGCCGGGTGGCGCTGGGCCGGCTCGTCATGCACCAGCGCGAGCGGCTGATGGCGCTGGAGCCGCGCGAGCGGGGCATCCTCGCCTATTCGATCCGCTCCAACCGAGAGGTGAGGGACCCCGACGAGCTGTTCGACCGCATTCCGGACGAGAAGCCCAACCCGCAGATGGTCGACATCGCCACCCGCATCATCGACCAGCTGGAGGGGCCGTTCGACCCCAGCCAGTTCACCGATCGTTACGAGGAGGCGCTTCGCCAGCTCATCAAGGAGAAGGAGAAGGGCCACACGGTCGCCGCGCCCGCCGAACCCAAGGAGGCGGAGGTCGTCGATCTCATGGAGGCGCTCAAGCGCAGTCTCGGCCAGACGGGCGGCGAGCGGCGCAAGGCGTCCGCCCGCGGCAAGGCGTCCTCATCGGCCGCCCCCAAAAAGGCCGCCGCCCGACGGCCGCCGAGCAAGAAGCGCGCGTAAGGCCCCTGTTCGGAAAAGGCTTGGCCCTAGCCCTTCTTCAGCTTGCGGATCGCGTCTTCCAGCGGCCGCTC
>JAGWSE010000040.1 GCA_028869395.1 Alphaproteobacteria bacterium
GAAGCTGCGGCACGAGGTCGGTGCGTTCCCACGAGAAACCGCCCTCATTGTCGGGCTGGCGACCGAAGTGGCCATAGGCCGCGGTGCGGGCGTAGATCGGCTTGTTGAGGCCCAGGTGCTCGCGGATCGCGCGCGGCGTGGCGCCGCCGATCATTTCCGGCAGGGCGACCTCCAGCTTCGCCGGGTCGATTTCGCCGGTCTCGTGCAGGTCGACGTAGAAGCTGAGCGGCTGAGCGACGCCGATGGCGTAGCTGATCTGGATCGTGCAGCGCTTGGCCAGCCCCGCGGCCACCACGTTCTTGGCGAGGTAGCGGCAGGCGTAGGCCGCGGAGCGGTCGACCTTCGTCGGGTCCTTGCCCGAGAAGGCGCCGCCGCCGTGCGGGGCGGCTCCGCCGTAGGTGTCGACGATGATCTTGCGGCCGGTGAGGCCCGCGTCGCCGTCCGGCCCGCCGATCTCGAAGCGCCCGGTCGGGTTCACCAGCCACTGGGTCTTCTTGGTGATCAGGCCCTCGGGGAAGACGCTTTCGACGTAGGGGCGGATCTCGCCCATGATCCGCTTCGGCGTCGCCGAATGCAGGCCGATGCGCTTCTTGTGCTGGGTGGAGACCACGATCTTCAGCACCTCGACGGGGCGGCCGTTCTCGTAGCGCAAGGTGACCTGGCTCTTGGCGTCCGGCTCCAGCACGGCGCACTCGCCGGAATGGCGCACGTCGGACAGCTTGCGCAGGATGTCGTGGGCGTACTGCAGCGTCGCCGGCATCAGGGCCGGCGTCTCGTCGCAGGCGAAGCCGAACATGATGCCCTGGTCGCCTGCGCCCTCGTCCTTCTTGTCCCCGGCGTCGACGCCCTGGGCGATGTGGGCGGATTGCTGGTGCAGGTAGCAGGCGTACTTGGCCTTGGCCCAGTGGAAGCCCTTCTGCTCGTAACCGATGTCCTTGATGGCCTGTCTGACCTTCGGCTCGAGGCTCTTCACGATGTCCTTGGTGAGGGCCTTGTTCTCGGCCTTCGAGGCGCCCGGACGGCCGGCTCGCACCTCGCCGGCCAGGACGATGCGGTTGGTCGTCACCAGGGTCTCGCAGGCGACGCGCGCCTCGGGCTCGACGCTCAGGAAAGCGTCGACGACGGTGTCGGAGATGCGGTCGGCGACCTTGTCCGGGTGCCCCTCGGACACGCTTTCCGAGGTGAAGATGTAATTGGAACGGCTCACGCGTTGCTCCGGGAAAACGGGGCCGTCCCACGCCCCTGCGGGACGGCCGCTTGCAGGTCGCGAAAGCCTATAAAGAAGTCTTTATGTCCCGCCAAGCGCGGCGGCCGTCACGAGGCGCGGCGAATTACGCCTCTTCGGCGTCTGCGGCGGCGTCCTCGCCCAGCGCGCGGATCAACTCGACCAACTTGCGACGCAGGCGCGGATGGTGGATCCGTGGAAAGGAGGCCGCGAGTTCGAGCCCTTCGGGGGTCAGCAGGAAATCCTGGATTCCCGGTCCTGGGGCGCCGGCCCGCTCCATCTCCGGCAGGCCCTCGTAGAAGTAGGTCACGGAGGTGTTGAGCGCCCGCGCGAGTTCCCAGAGCTTGGAGGCGCTGACGCGGTTGGCCGCGCGCTCGTACTTCTGGATCTGCTGGAACGTCAGGCCGACCGCCTCGGCGAGGCGCTCCTGGCTCACCGACAGTTCCTTGCGCCGCATGCGGATGCGCAGACCCACATGCCGGTCGATCGGATTGGGCCCGACCTCGGCTTCACCCAGCTTGTCCATGGCGCCTCCCGAACGCCGTTCTATCGAGGCGGCGGGGCTCACTGTCAACCGAACGTTGATCGACGCAAGCGTGCGGCAAGTCCGACGAGCGCCGAAAGCGAGAGCATCAACCCCAGGGGGGCGTCGCCATACCTTTCATAAGGCGTGGGCGCGAGCGCGGGCGGCAGCCGTGAGTCGATCACGCCGAACGCCCCGAGTCCGAGGCGCGCGCCGGGCTGGACGCGCCCGAAGGCGTCGATGACGGCCGAAACGCCGGTCGGCGTGGCCCGCACGATCGGCAGGCCTTCCTCGATGGCGCGGTAGCTTGCCATGTTGAGGTGCTGCAACGGCCCGCTCGTCCGCCCGAACCAGGCGTCGTTCGAGACATTCAGGATCCAGCTCGGCCTCAGATCCGAACGCTGGATCGCGCCGCGCGTGAAGCCGGGGAACAGGGCCTCGTAGCAGATGAGCGGCTGGAGCGGCGGCAGGCCCGGCGATGTCAGGGGTCGGGGCGGTGGTCCGGCCGTGAAGTCGTCCGGCATGTGGACAAGGCTGCGAAAGCCGATCTTCCCGGCCAGGTCGCCCATCGGCATGTACTCGCCGAACGGCACCAGCCGGTGCTTGTCGTAGACGCCTGTGACCCGAAGCCCGTCGGCCTCGCGGCGGAACACCACGAGGCTGTTGTAGTAGGCGATCGCGCCGTTCGGGCGGGCTTGCGCGTGGTTGGCGCCCATCATGAGGGTCTGGCCAGGCGCGATGGCGTCGCGCAGGCGCGGGCCATACGGCGAATCCGGCGCAACCAGGTCATCGATCACGGCCGGCAGCGCCCCCTCGGGCCAGATCACGACGTCGGGCCGCGGGCCGCGCCTCTCCCGCGTCAGATTCACATAGGTCTGGAAGACTTCCGGCAGGTTCTCCGGCTTCCACTTGCTCTTCTGGTCGATGTCGGCCTGCACGACGCGGACGAGAGGCGCTGTCGGCGAGGTGGCGGGCGTGTGCGCCAGCCGCACCGCGCCGTACGCATAGAGCACAGCGAGGAAGCCTGCGATGACCGCGGCGGTCAGCGCCTTCTCCAGGCGGGAGGTCTTGTCGAACAGCACCGCAGGCGCCGCGGCGATCGCCAGGGTGATCCAGCTCAGGCCGTAGGCGCCGACCAGCGACGCCGCCTGTGACGGCGCCGAACCCGCCCGCCAGGTCTCGCCGGGCAGGTCCCACGGGAAGCCGGTGAGCACGTGTCCGCGCAGGTACTCGAGAAATCCGAAGGCGCCGGCGAAGACAAGCACGCGGGCGAGGCCGTTCCGGCCCAGGACCCGGTAGAGCAGGCCCGCGACGCCCCAGAACAGTGCGAGGCCTCCGGCGAGCAGCGGCAGCGCGATCGGCGCCATCCATCCCTGATCCTTGGCGTCGACCATGAACGGCTCGACCACCCACCAGCAGCTGACGGCGAAGTAGCCCAGGCCAGCGAACCAGCCGCGCGCGAAGGCCGAGCGCAGCGGCCGCTCACCTTCGGTGTCCAGCAGGCGCAGCAGCAAGGCGTAACCCAGGAGGCCGGGAAGCACCCCGAACGGCGGCTGCGCGAAGGCCGCGGCCAGACCGGCCACGAGCGCCCACAGGCGGATGACCCAGGGCGAAGGGGAAGATGCGGATGGCTTCACGGGCGCGCTCAGATCTCGGCCGCCTGCGACGCGCCGGTCCGGCGCACCCGGACCCGCTTCACGCGTCGGGGATCCGCCGACATCACCTCGATCAGATAGCCGCCAGGGTGGGGAATGATTTCCCGCCGCTGCGGCACGCGGCCGGCCAGCGCGTTGACGAGGCCGGCCACGGTGTCGATCTCCTCGTCAAGGTCGGGCGGGGCGAGGTCGACCCCCTCGCCCATCGCGGCCTCGAGCTCCTCGAGCGGCGTGCGCCCGTCGGCGACCCAGCCGCCGTCTTCCGCAAGCGCGACCGGCGCGGCCATGTCTTCCTCGTCCACATCGTGTTCGTCGGCGATATCGCCCACCAGCTCCTCCAGCAGGTCTTCCAGCGTGACGAGGCCGTCCGTGCCGCCGAACTCGTCGATCACCAGGGCCATGTGAATGTGCCGGTTGCGCATCATCGCCAGCAGGTCCGCTGCGGGCATCGAGCCCGGGACATAGAGCACTTCGCGCACCAGCCGACGGTGGCCCTGCAGCACCTTGTCGGTGGGCTTGGGCCGTCGCGCCTTCTGGGCCAGCAGCTTGAAGATGTCCTTTACGTGCACGACGCCGACCGGCTCGTCGAGCGTCTCCTTGTAGACCGGCATGCGGCTGTGTTCCGCCTCGACGAACCGCTCGACGATCTCGGCGAAGGTGCAGCCCCGTTCGATGGCGACGATGACCGCCCTGGGCTTCATCACGTCGTCGACGGACAGATCCTCGAACGCGCGGGCCTGGGTGACCAGTTCTTCGGCGACTTCGGCTGCGGTGTCGTCGGGCCGGGGCGGCGCCTCGGGCGCGCGTCGCCGGAAGCGTCCGAAGAAACCCAGGACGCCGCTTCGTCGGGGTGGGTCCGAAGGGCCGCCGGAGCTGTCAGCCATGGTCTCCCTCGCGCGGAGCGTAGGGGTCGGGCACGCCCAGGCCCGCCAGAACGACGCGCTCCAGGCCCTCCATCTCCTGAGCCTCCGGATCGCTCATGTGGTCGTATCCTAGAAGGTGCAGCACCCCGTGCGCCACAAGATGCTGCAGATGCTGGCCCAGGGTCTTGCCCTGCTCGACGGCCTCGCGCGCGCAGACGCCGTAGGCGAGGGCGACATCGCCCAGATGATGCTCCTGGTTCGCAGCCGCCGGGAAGGAGAGCACGTTGGTGGGCTTGTCCTGCCCGCGGAACCGCGCGTTCAGGTCCCTGACCGCGTCGTCGTCGGTCAGCAGCACGATTGCCCCGCCGGCCTGATTCTCATGCCGGAGCACGGCCTGACCCGCCGCACGCGCCAGGGCTTCCGCATCGGGCTCGGCGGACGTCCAGGCGGCGTCCTCGATTTCGACCTCTATCAAAACGCGCGTCCGCGTTTGGCGGCGTCGGCGTCGTAGGCCCTGACGATCCGCTCCACCAGCGGGTGGCGCACCACGTCCTCGGCGGAGAAGCGCACCACGCCGATGCCCTTGACTCCGTCCAGCAGGCTCACCGCGTGCGCAAGCCCGCTGTCGGCCGGGTTGACGAGGTCGATCTGGGTTGGGTCGCCGGTGACCACCATGCGGGCGCCTTCGCCGAGACGGGTCAGGACCATCTTCATCTGTAGCCGCGTCGCGTTCTGGGCCTCGTCCACGATGATGAAGGCGTGGGAGAGGGTGCGGCCGCGCAGGAAGGCGATGGGCGCGACCTCGATCTCGCCCTTCTCCCGCCGACGGCGGAGCTGCTCGGCGCCCAGGATGTCCGTTAGCGCCTCCCAGACGGGCGCCATGTAGGGATCGACCTTCTCGGTCAGGTCGCCGGGCAGGAAGCCCAGGCGCTCGCCGGCCTCGACGGCGGGGCGGGAGACGATCAGCCGGTCGACCTCGCCGCGCAGCAGGAGCCCTGCGCCGTGGGCGACGGCGAGAAAGGTCTTGCCGGTGCCGGCCGGGCCCAGGCCGAACACCAGCTCGCACTTGGACAGCGCTTCGAGATAGGTGGCCTGGGCGGCCGTTTTGGGCGCCACCTGGCCGCGGCGTCCCACCGGAAGTGCGCCCGCCTGGCCGGACTTCGCCTGACCGATGGCCACGCGTACGTCCGCCTCCCCGATGTCGAGGCCCTGGTCGGCGCGCTCGGCGATCGCTTGCACGGCCTTCTTGGCCTGGGCGCGCGACTTGGCGTCACCCTCGAGGGACACGCCGCCACCGGGCGTCTCGAGCAGGACGCCGAACGCGTCTTCGATCAGGGCCGCATGGCGGGAGTTGGCGCCGGCGACCGCGCGCACCGCGGCGTCGGAGAGGTGGATGAACTCGGGCGCTCGGCTCAAGCTGTCTCCAGTTCCAGCACGCCGGACAGGCTGTTCTTTCCGGCGCTCTCGATGCGCACCGGAACGATCTGGCCGAGAAGCCGATCCGGCGCGGCTGCGTGCACCGCCTGCAGGTAGGGGCTGCGCCCGACGAGCTGGCCCGTATGGCGGCCCGGCTTCTCAAAGAGCACGGGAAGCGTGCGGCCGGCCTGCGCCAGGTTGAACGCGGCCTGCTGCTCGTCGAGCAAGGCCTTCAGCCTGTGGAGCCGTTCCTCCTTCACTTCCTCGGCGACCTGACCGGGCATGGCTGCGGCCGGCGTGCCGGGGCGGCGCGAGTACTTGAAGGAGAAGGCGCTCGCGTAGCCAACCTCGCGCACGAGCTGCAGGGTGGCGTCGAAATCGCTTTCGCGTTCGCCGGGGAAGCCGACGATGAAATCGCCGGAAATGGCGATGTCCGGGCGCGCCTTTCGGATTCCTTCGACGAGCTTCAGATAGCCGTCCGCCGTATGCGCGCGGTTCATGGCGCGAAGCACCCGGTCGGACCCAGCCTGTACCGGCAGGTGCAGATAAGGCATCAGCGCTTCGATCTCGCCGTGCGCGGCGATCAGCGCCTCGTCCATGTCGCGAGGATGGCTGGTCGTGTAGCGAATCCTGTCGAGGCCGGGGATTTCCGCCAGCCTGCGGATCAGCGCCGCGAGGCCACCGGCGTACGCATTGACGTTCTGACCGAGCAGGGTCACCTCGCGCACGCCCTTGCCGGCCAACCCCCGGGCCTCCGCCTCGATCGCCTCGGCCGGGCGCGACCACTCGGCGCCGCGCGTATAGGGCACGACGCAGAAGGTGCAGAACTTGTCGCAGCCTTCCTGGA
>JAGWSE010000041.1 GCA_028869395.1 Alphaproteobacteria bacterium
GAACCCCGCCGCGCCCGGCTCCCAGTCGTAGACGTTGGAGAGCCGGGCCACGCGCCCCCGGCCGCCCGCCCGCGTCAGGGTGAGGGTCTCGCCGAGCGCCTTGGACAGGTCGAAGACCCGCCGCCGATCGGTGACCTCGAATATCAGCGGCTCGGCCTCCTCCGCTTCGGCCGTGGCCAGGCCGTCGTAGAGGCGGGTGGAGGAAAGGTAGACCAGCCGCTCGAACCGCCCCGCCGCGATCACCCGGCCGATCAGTGCGGCGTGCGCCTCCACCGTGTCCACGGGCCGCGCCTCGAAATCGGCGGTGAGGCCGGCGCAATAGAAGACCACCCCCAGGCGCCGGGCGACAAGTTCCGGCGCGTCCTTTTCGGGCGCGTAGACCTCCCAGCCGTCGGCTGCGAGCCTTCGCGCCAGCCTGGCGCCCACGAAGCCCCTCGCGCCCACGATGGTCGCAAGCCGTCTCAAGGCGCTCAGAGCCCTCCCACGGGGTGATGCAGCTTCGAATCCTTGTGCCGCAGAAGCTTCGGCGAGACGTCACGGACGATCCGGTAGGGCTCGGTCCGGAAGATGGCCGGATCCTTGGTCGCCACCATGTTGAAGCCGTGCGGGGGGCCTTCCAGGTAGACCGCCTCGGCCGGGATCAGCTCGATCGGACGGCCGGACAGGTCATAGTTGGAATTGAAGTCGCGGAGCGCGAAGACCTCGTAGCCGTGGCCGGTCAGAAGCCGGACGATGTCGGTGTCGGGCAGGCCGCCGCTCCAGTCGACGTAATGCCGGTGCACTTCGAAGAGGATCTTGGGCGCCTCGGCCCTCGAGGCGCCGAGGAAGGCCCCGGCGCCCCTGAGCGCCTCCAGCTCAGCGCCCTCGATGTCGAGCACGACGAGGTCGAGGCGCTCGACGCCCTCGGCGGCGAGGTAGTCGGCGATGGACAGGGTCCCGAACCCGTCGTCCGCCCCCGCCGCCTCGGTCGTGGCGAAGCTGTCGTAGCCCACGAGCTTGCGGTGCGCGCCGGAGTTCGACCACAGGCCCTCCGGGCGCACCCGGATGTTGCCAAGGCCGTTCAGCTGGGCGTTGCGCGCCAGCATGGCGCGCTGCGCGTCGTTGGGCTCGAAGGCGTGCACGAGGCCGCCGTTCCCGGCGATCTCACGGGCGATCAGGACGGCGTGGTCGCCGAAATAGGCGCCGCCGATCACCACCTGGGCGGCGCCCCGGGCCAGGTTCACGAGGATCCGGCTGGTCTGCGGCTCCCAGGCGTGGTCGGGCGCCTCCGGCTCGCTCATCACGAAGTCACGGGCGATTTTCGATCGGTAGAGGAACTCGAACGCCACGCCGTTCGACAGGGTCTTGCGGATCACCTGGTCCTCGTCGAACAGCGCGTCCACGAGCGGACCAGTCAGGGCCTCGCGAACATCCACCCCCGGCGCATGGATGTCGTGCTCAAGGGCGATCAGCGCGCGGATGAAGGCGCGCCGCCAGTCCTCGTTCTCGGCGATGCGGCGCAGCGCTGTCAGCGCCTCGTCTCTGGGCATGGCCTCATGGTCTCTTCGGGAGGACTCCCTAGCAGATCGGGACCGGGGCCTCAGCCAGGGAAATCGGGATAGGTCGCGTCCCGCTCGCCGATCAGGGCGGGGGCGCTCGGCCAGGCGATCGCGAACGCCGGGTCATCCCAGCGCACGCCGGCCTCGCGCCCGGGCTCGTAGGCGGGCGAGATCTGGTAGAGCACGTCGGTGTCAGGCTCGAGGGTCAGGAAGCCGTGGGCCACGCCTTCGGGAATGAACAGGGCGCGGGCGTTTTCCGCCGTGAGCTCGCATCCGAACCAACGCCGGTAGGTGTCGCTGTCCGGCCGCAGGTCGAGGGCCACGTCGAAGATGCGTCCACGGACGCAGCGAACGAGCTTCCGCTCGCCATGCGGAGGCTTCCGGTAATGCAGGCCCCGCAGCGTGCCGGCCTGCGGATTGCGCGAAAGGCTCGTCTGGACCGCCTCGAAGGGATGGCCCGCCGCGGCGAACGCCTCGGGACAATGCAGCCTTGCGAACCATCCGCGCGTGTCGGTCTGGGGCTCGGTCTCGACCAGGGCCGCGCCGGCGATGCCGGTCTCGAGGAAACGCATCATCCCAGCACCCTGGTCCGCGGTGAAGCGATCACGAAGCGGCCGCCCCACTCGGCGATGTAACCGATCTGTCCCATGATCTCGTCCTGCAGGTTCCAGGGGAGGATGAGGACATAGTCCGGCCGCACCGTCCGAAGCTGCGACGGCGGCCCGATGGGGATGTGGCTGCCGGGCAGGAAGCGGCCCTGCTTGGCGGGATTGGCGTCGAAGGCCGCGGTGATGTCCTGCGCCGTCGCACCGCAGTAGTTCAGGAAGGTGACGCCCTTGGCCGCCGCGCCATAGGCCCCGATGCGCCTGCCCTCTTCCCTGGCGGTCTCGAGAAAGGCCCGGAAGCTTGCGCGCACGGCCTCCACACGCGGGGTGAAGCCCTGGTAGGTCTCGATGCGGTCGAGGCCCGCGGCGGCCTCGACGGCGCGCAGGGCGCGCAGGGCGTCGGTCTCCTCCCGCCCGGAGCCCAGGTGGCAGACGAAGAGCCGCAGCGAGCCGCCGTGGGTGGGCAGGCGCTCCACGTCGAAGGGGCGCAGACCGTTCGCCCGCAGCACCTGCTCGGTCGCAAGCAGCGACAGGTAGGTGACGTGCTCGTGGTAGATGGTGTCGAACTGCACCTTCTCGATGAGGCTCAGAAGGTGCGGGAACTCGAACGTCAGCACCCCTTCCGGCTTCAGCACATGGGGGAAGCCCGCGACGAAACCGCTGATGTCGGGCGTATGGGCCAGCACGTTGTTGGCCGCCATCAGGTCCGCGCGCATCCCGCGGGCGGCCAGCTCGAGGGCGGTGGCCTCGTTGAAGAAGACGACCTCCGTACGCACGCCGCGGGCGCGGGCCGCCCGGGCGGTGTTGGCGGCGGGCTCGATCCCCAGGACGGGGATGTCCCGGGCCAGGAAGTGCTGCAGCAGGTAGCCGTCGTTGCTGGCCACCTCCACCACCAGCGACTCGGGACCGAGGCCGAGCCGCTCGATCATCGCGTCGGCGTAGCGGCGGGCGTGCTCCACCCAGCTCGCCGAATAGGCGGAGAAGTAGGCGTAGTCGGCGTCGAAGATGGCCTCGGGCGGCGCCGCGGCGTCCACCTGCACGAGGAAGCAGGCGTGGCAGACCCGCGCATGCAGCGGATAGCTTCGCTCCGTCCCCGCCGCCAGCTGCTCGGGCGTGAGATAGCTGTTGGCGAGCGGTTGGCGTCCGAGGTCGAGGAAGGTGTGGACCAGGGGCGTGCGGCAGAACCGGCAGGGGGGCGCAGGCGTCATCGGCCCGCCTCGTAGTCGGCGATCTGGGCCCGGCACAGGGCGAGCGCGTCCTCGCCGCCCGCCTGGCGCCGATACCAGTCGGTGCTGAGCGCCACCGCCTCGCGGGCGCTGTAGCGGCTCTCGAAGCCCAGCGACCGGCGCGCGAGGCCCGCATCGAGGGCCAGGGTGGCGGCCTCGAGCGAGTCCGGATCGGGCGCGTGGACCCAGGCCTGTCCGCCGAGCGCCTCGAGGGCGAGGGTGGCGAGGTCGCCGACCGTCACCGCCTCGTCCCCCGGCCGGGGGCCGAAATTGAGCGCGCGCGGCGTGTCGGGCCGCGTCGCCAGGGCCTGGGCGTAGGCGAGATAGCCCGCCAGGCAGTCCAGGACGTGCTGCCAGGGCCGCCGCGCCTCGGGGTGGCGCAGGGCCAGCGGCTCGCCTGAGCGCGCGGCGCGGACCACGTCAGCCATGATCCGGTGGCGGGAGAAGTCGCCGCCGCCGATCACATTGCCGGCGCGCGCCGTCGCCACCGGCACGCCGGCCGGCGCGAAGTAGCTCGTCGCGAAGGCCCGCACGACCATCTCCGTCGCGGCCTTGGAGGCGGCGTAAGGGTCCTTTCCGCCGAGCGGGTCCGGCTCGGCGAAGGCGCGGCCGGTCTCGGCGTTGGCGTAGACCTTGTCCGAGGTCGCCACGAGCACCGCCCCCAGGGCCGGCTGGCTGCGCAGGGTCTGCAGCAGGTGCGTCGTACCCATGACATTGGCGGCGAAGGTGGCGACCGGCGCCTCGATCGCCGTGCGCACGATCGCCTGGGCCGCCAGGTGCAGGACCAGGTCGAAGGCGCGGCCCTCCAGCCGGCGGGCCACCGCCGCGGCGTCGCGCAGGTCGAGAACCTGGGAGTCCACGAGCCCGTCCACGCCGGCCAGCTCGAAAAGGCTGGGCGCCTGGTCCGGCGCCAGGGCCAGCCCCGTCACCTCCGCGCCCAGGCTCGCCAGCCAGATCGCAGCCCACGAGCCCTTGAAGCCCGTGTGCCCGGTGAGCAGGACCCTCCTGCCTCTCCAGAAGTCGGGGTCTACCGGCGCCATGGCGCATGGCCGGACGCCCACAGGGCCTCCAGGGCGGTCTTGTCGCGCAAGGTGTCCATGGCCGCCCAGAATCCGTCATGGCGGAAGGCCATCAGGTCCCCGTCCGCGGCGAGGCTCTCCAGTGGCCCCTGTTCGAAGGCGGTCTCGTCGCCCCCGATCCGTTGCAGCACCCTGGGCTCGAGCACGAAGAACCCGCCGCTGATCAGGCCATTGTCGCCGGGCGGCTTCTCGATGAACCTCCGCACCTGGGCCCCGCTGATCTCCAGCGCCCCGTAGCGGCCGGGGGGCGCGACCGCGGTCACCGTCGCCGCCTTGCCGTGCGCCTTGTGGAACCTCGCGAGGGCTGCGAGGTCGAGGTCCGCCAGCCCGTCGCCATAGGTGCAGAAGAACGGCGCGTCCGGATCGAGGTGGCGGGCGATCCGCTTGATGCGGCCCCCGGTCATGGTCTCCGCGCCCGTGTCGACCAGGGTGACGCGCCACGGCTCGGGGTTGGCGCCGTGGTGCTCGATGATCCCGCTCGCCAGGTCCACGGTGAGGTCGGCGTTGTGCAGGGCGTAGTTGGCGAAGTACTCCTTCGCCACGTAGCCCTTGTAGCCCAGGCAGACGATGAAGTCGTTGAAGCCGTAGGCGGAAAAGAGCTTCATGATGTGCCAAAGGATCGGCCGGCCGCCGATCTCGATCATCGGCTTGGGGCGCAGGTGGCTCTCCTCGGAGATGCGCGTCCCCAGTCCGCCCGCCAGGATGACCGTCTTCATGTCCTCGCCCACGCTGCGCGTTCGGGGCCGCGCACCGCCCCGCGCGGACCTGCCTGCTGCTTAACGCCTGGGGGCGCGCCCCGCCAAGTCGCGACCGGGCCAGGCGCCGCGTATCGACCGGCGCGGCGGCGCCTCAACCTTGCCCTGGAAGCGACCAGACAGCGGTCTTCTTGACCTCCATGTCCTCCAGCTCGCGCGTGGTCGGCACCTGGTACTCGACAAGCCGGGTCAGCCCCTGCCGGGGAAAGTAGCTGCGGCCGGGATCGCCGATAAGGACCGTCGTTCCGCCGCATCGGGCGGTCTTCAGCCAGGCCATGACGCGCTCGGCGAGGGGCTTCTCGTAGCAGATGTCGCCGGCCAGGATCACCTCGGCCGAGACGGGCGGCGGCGCCTCCAGCAGGTCGCGGTCGGTGAACTCGACCTCGACGCCGTTCGCCTCGGCGTTGAGGGCGACGGCGGGACCGCAGAAGGGGTCGATGTCCGCGGCCAGGACCCTGGCCGCGCCCGCTCTCTTCGCCGCCACGCCCACGATCCCCGATCCGGCCGCGAAGTCGATCACCCGCTTGCCGGCGACCAGCTGCGGATGGTCCAGGATGTAGCGGGCCAGGGCCTGTCCTCCGGCCCAGGCGAAGGCCCAGAAGGGCGGGGGAAGCCCGATCTCGGAGAGCGCCTCCTCGGTCATCTGCCAGATGGGCGTGATCTCGGAGGCGAGATGCAGCACCAGCTCCGGCGCGTGCGGCGGCCGCTCCAGCCTGGTGTTGGCCAGGATGAACGCCCGGCGCGCCTGGGGCGTCGGGGGGATCACGCGGCGGCGGGAAGACGCTCGGGCCTGGACGAGGCCAGTCGCAGCACCTCGACATAGCTCTTCGCTGTCAACATCGCCTCGAACACGCCCTTCTGCTTCAGGAGCCGCTGGGCCCTGGGCAGGTTGTAGCAGGGCACGTGCATGAACATGTGGTGCTCGCAGTGGTGGTTCACCCAGTACGGCGCAAGGAACGCCCGCTCCAGGACGTTGGCGTGCGTCGAGCGGGCGTGGCGCAGGGGATCGGGCTCGCCCTGGGCCACGCAGGCGTGCTCGGCGATGTTGCGCAGCCGGGTGATCATCGGAAGCCAGGTGGCCTGGGGCGCGAGCCACAGCACGGGCCACACCCACCACAGGCCGAAGGGCGCGGTCAGCGCCACGGTCACCACCATGCCGCCGAAGAAGCGCCGGCGGCGCACCACCGCGTCCTTGAGGATGGGCCAGAGCGGCTCGCCGGACTTGCGCTGCGCGATCCGCTTCACCAGGCCCGACCACTTCAGCTTGTAGTAGGTCTGACCGGTCAGATCTCGGAGGATCTTGCGCCTGAGCGAGATCCGCGTGATCGGGAAGGGCGCCGACAGGCCGAGGTCCGGATCCTCCGCCTGCTGGGCGTACTTGTGGTGGCCGAGATGGTAGGGCCGGTAGGCCATCAGGTCGCCGGTGGTCAGGTGGTTGCCCACCCAGTCGTTGACCTTCAGGTCCGGATGAAGCGCGCCGTGCGCGGCGTCATGCATCAGGATCGCCAGCCCAAGCTGCCGCGCCCCGATGATGGCGATGGCCAGCGGGATGGTGATCGGCCACGTCACAGCCATGGCGCCGGCCAGGAAGATCACCGCCCAGGCGTGCGCCACCAGCGCCGGCCCCTTCCAGGGCGAGCGGCGC
>JAGWSE010000042.1 GCA_028869395.1 Alphaproteobacteria bacterium
CGCGCATCGGCTTCGGAGAGCCCCACCGTCCCGACCGGCGGCTGCGAGAAGACGGCGGAGGCCACAGTGTCATGGTCGAAGTGGGTCGGCTTGCCGTTGAACTCGGTATCGGCGAAGGCGTGGCCCTCGCGGATCGCCACCGGCGTCAGGTTGATGCGGTCGGTGACATCGCCCACCGCCCAGATATTCTCGACGTTGCTTCGGGAGCATTCGTCCACCACGACCGCGCCGCGCTCGTCGAGCCTCACCCCCGCCGCCTCGAGCCCCAGACCCTCGGTGTAGGGCGCCCGGCCCAGGGCGAACAGGACGACGTCGCTTTCGCAGTGATGGCCATCGGTGAAGCGGCTGACAAGGCCCGTCGCCGTTTTCTCGATGGCCGCGTGCTGGGTGGCCAGCACCACCTTGAGGCCACGCCGGCCCATTTCCTCGGCCACATGGGTGCGGATATCGTCGTCGAAGCCACGCAGGATATTGGGGCCGCGGTGGATCAGGCGCGTCTCCACACCCAGCCCGTTGAAGATGCACGCGAATTCGACCGCGATGTAGCCACCGCCGGCAATCACGATCCGCTTGGGCAGCTCCGGAAGATGGAACGCCTCGTTGGAAGTGATGGCGTGCTCCACGCCCGCAAGCTCCGTCGGCATCCAGGGCCGGCCGCCGGTGGCGATCAGGATCTTGTCCGCCGTCACCTGCGCGCGGCCTTCCACCTCGACGGTGTGGGCGTCGATCAGGCGGGCCTTGCCGTGCACCAGCTCGGCGCCGGCGTTTTCGAGGTTGCGCACGTAGACGCCGGACAGTCTGGCGATCTCCTTGTCCTTCTCGGCGAGGAAGGTCGGCCAGTCGAAGCGGGCGTTCTCGACGGTCCAGCCGAAACCTCTCGCCGTCTCGAAGCTGTGGGAGAACTCCGAGGCGTAGACCATCAGCTTCTTGGGCACGCAGCCGCGTATCACGCAGGTGCCGCCGACCCGATGCTCCTCGGCGACGAGCACCTTCGCGCCGGACAGCGCCGCCACGCGGGCCGCGCGCACGCCGCCCGATCCCGCCCCGATCACGAACAGGTCGTAGTCGTATTTCGCCAAGGGATGCTCCTCGAACCGCGGCCCAGCGTTCAGGTGGGGTCGCCCCCGCCAGTCGCCAAAGCCCGAGGCTATCTAGAGCGATCCGCGCTCCGGGCCTAGGTCGCCGCCGCGAACCCGCCGCCTGGCGGACGCGCCGCCTTCGGCGTCCGGCGGCGCAGAAGCCAGAACGCCATCGCGACCAGCACGAGGAGCGCCGGGGCGAGGAGCAGCGGCGAGCCCCGCAGAACCTCCGGCTGCGCCTTCGGCTGGCCCGCGAACGAACCCCAGGCGATCGCAAGCGCCAGGCACATGCGCCACAGGTGGCGCGCGATCCGAGGCGCGCCGGAGACCCCGTCGGCGAGGATCACCTTCAAATCGAGGCCCGCCGCCAGGGCGGCGAGCGCCGAGGCCACCATCGCGATCTGGTAGGGTTCGCCGTCCAGCAGGCCTCCCGGGCTGTGGGCGCCCGCCCAGGCCAGCGAAAGGGCGACCGCGGAGACGCCCGCCGCCGCCATGAAGCCGCCCACCTCGAACATGCCCGTACGCCCCGGGCGGCGGCGCACGGTCGCCCATGCGGTCGCCGTGAGGTAGAAGGTGAAGGCGCCCATCAGCCCCGAGACCGCGTCCGGGAACACCGGCGCAACCACGGCGCCCACGCCCGACATCGCCAGCATCGAGACGAAGAAGACATTCCCCGCGACGCGATGAACGCGACCCCCCTTAGGCACGACCAGCGAGAGCGTGCCGGAGATCAGCCCGACGCTCGCCCCGCCGATATGCGCGACGAGCAGCGCCGCGGCGCCCGCGCGCAACAGGAACGGCGCCTCGGGGCTCACATGCAGGATCATGGCGGCCTCCTTCCGGAGCCGGGGATCAGATCGGATCGCGGCGTCGCCGCAGCCAGACGCAGGCGGCCAGACACGCCGCGAAGAACACTAGGCCGCCCCAGACACCGGGGTCGCTCACGAAGCGAAGCGGATCGGGCAGCAGGCGATCGATGTCGAAGTGCGGCCCGCTCGGCGGCGCCTGGAAGGCGTTGTCGCCACCGTGCAGCCGAGTGGTGATGAGCCGCCACAGGTGGTCCGTCCGGAACGCCAGGAATTCGAACAGGCTGAGCGCGGCGGGCGGGGCGACCGCCCACAGCACCGTCATCCGCTTGGCCCAGGCGGAAACCAGGAGCAGCCAGCCGGCGATCGGCGCCCACCAGATCGCCAGGGTCGCGAAGCCGTAGACCGTGATCGTGGAGATCGCCGCGATATGGGTGCGCGGCAGCAGCTCGGACGGATCCATGCCTGCCAGGCTCACCACGGCGAAGCTCCAGGCCAGCATCAGGAGCTGGGCGGCGAGCGCTACGGCAATGGCGACCAGCGGCAGGACGATCAGCGGGATCACCGCCTTGGAAAGCACGGTAGTGGTGTCCGACACCGGCAGGGATTTCCAGAACAACACCGTCCGGTCGCGCCGCTCGCCGTAGAGGGCGCCCAGGGCATAGAAGATTCCCACCAGGGTGGTGGTGACCAGCACCGCGAAGGACGTCGCCGCATAGGGGATGACGATCGCGAACCCCGCTGTGCGGGAGGGGCTGAGGGTGGTGGTGACCCTCGCGCCGTTGCGCTCGGTCATCATCGAAAACGTGTCATGCACCGTCCCCGAAGCCTGGCCCATGGCCACCCGCAGTTCCTGCGCCAGGCCATGGGAGGCGAAGAGGAACCCTGCCAGGGCCACCGCGGCCACGGCCAGCGGCGCCAGGTAGACGGCGCGGTTCTCCCAGAGCTCCCTCCGCACCGACCAGTAGAAGGGGCGCACCCGGCGCGGGGCCGGAGCGGTTTCGGACGCGGCGCTCATGCGGCCTCCTCGGCCCGCGCGGGCGCGGGGCTCATCAGGGCGACGAAAAGGTCGGACAGGCTGGGGGTGCGCACCTCGCCGAACGACGCCAGCCGCGTCCGCTCGTCGGTCTCGAAGATCAGCAGGGACCGGTCGAACCCCTGGCGCTCGTAGATCGGACCGAGCGCGCGGGCGGCGGCCAGCGCTTCGGGCCGCACCGCCACCTCGGCGTAGCGCCGTTCCAGGTCCTCCATCTTCAGGGCGAGGACGACCTTGCCGCGGTCGAGAAAGACCACATCGGTCAGGATGTGCTGGATCTCCTCGACCTGGTGGGTCGAGACCAGGATGGTGCGGTTCCCGTCGAAATAGTCGTTGAGCAGGGAATCGTAAAAAGACTTCCGGAACAACAGATCGAGTCCCAGCGTAGGCTCGTCGAGCACCAGGAGGCGCGCATCGATCGCCATGATCAGCGCCAGGTGGAGCTGCGCGACCATGCCTTTCGACAGCTCGCGGATGCGCGCGCCCCGCCGTACCGTGGTGCGCGCCAGGAACATCTCGGCCTTGGCCCGGTCGAACCGGGGGTGGACGCCTTCGACGTAATCCAGCGCCTGGGCGACCTTCATCCAGCGCGGCAGCACCGCCACGTCGGCGATGAAGCTGACCTCTTCCATCAAGCGGTCGCGCTGCGCCCAGGGATCGTGGCCCAGCACCTTCAGCTCGCCCTCGCAGCGGGTGAGCCCCAGGATCGCCCCCATGGTCGTGCTCTTGCCGGCGCCGTTGGGGCCCACGAGGCCCACGATGCGCCCGGCCTCGACCGTCAGGTCCACCCCGTCCAGGGCGACCGTGCGGCCGTAGGTCTTTCGAAGTCCCTTGGCGTCGATGCAGGCCATCTCAGCTCTCCCGCCGCTTCGACGCGGTCCCGAGCAGTTCATCGGCGAGGCCCAGCCGCTGGATGGTCGCCCGGATCTGCGGCCACTGCTCGCGCAGGAACCGTTCGCGTTCATCCGTCAGCAGCATCTCGCGCACGCCCTCGTTGATGTACATTCCGAGCCCCCGCCGCTTCTCCACGAGTCCGTCCCCTTCGAGCTGCTGGTAGGCTTTCAGCACCGTCAGCGGGTTGACCCGGGTCTCGGTCGCCACCGTGCGGACCGACGGCAGCGGGTCGCCTTCCTTCAGCACGCCGTCGAGGATCATGGCCACGACCCGGTCCCGGAGCTGGCGGTAGATCGGCTGGCTGTCATTCCACTCGGGGTCCATGGCGGGTTCCGGCCGCACGACAGACGTCGCGCTCTGCGTTCGGTGTTATACATGACTACAACACCATGCGCAACGGCGTTCGCCAGCGCGTTCGAACCCGCGTTCCGAGAGCCTCCGCTAGAGCCCGTGCGTCCGCTTCCAGGCGGCGTCGCGCTTCAGCCGCGCCTGGATGTCTATGCGCTTGGAGAGGCTGTCATAGCCCTTGCGGAAGCGCCGCTCGAGCCGCTGGCGGAGCGTTCCGGGGTGCTTCGCCTCGGCGAAGCGTTCATCGCCGATGGTCGAGCGAAAGGCCGCGTTGGGACCCACCGGCCAGGGATCGACGCTCAGGATGTCCATCCCGTGCCGCCACGAGCGATTCATCGCCACGTCCACCGGATAGCGGATCGGGCGGGCTCGCGTGAGGAACCGCTCGGCGCCCGCCCTGGTGATCACATAGGCCATGTTGGAGTTGACGACGTTGTGGCGCCGCACGAGCGAGGAGATCGCCGTCAGCGCCATGATCGGGGTGAACGGCTTTGTCTGCAGTTCGCTGATGCCGACCTTGATCATCTCGTAGGACGGCAGCGTCCGCGTCGCGATCGCGTCGAGCACCGGCGCGAGTTCCGGCGTGGCCAGCAGGTCGTCCTCCATGACCAGCGCCTGCGCGATGTCCTCGGCCACGATCCGCTCCAGCACCGCGCAATGGGAGAGATAGCAGCCGATCTCGGCCCGGTTCAGCGGCTTGGGCGCCCGGCGAAGGCGGCCTTGGAAATCGACCAGGGCGGCCACCTCAGCGTCGGAGATCCTTCGCCCGTCCACCGCCTCCACGAAGGTCGGCGTCAGGCCCTGGGCGAGAAGCTGGTCTTCCGCGGCCTTGCGCCGGTCGGCGCTGGTCTTCAGGTTGATGACGAAGATCGGGTGCGGCCACATCGCCTGGACTTGCGCCTAGGGTTCGAGGCGGTCGACGCCGTCCGGTCCGCCGATCAGGCCGATATCCGCCAGGTCAAGGAACAGGCCGTGCTCCACCACGCCGGTCACGCCCTTCAGGGCGCCGGCCAGGGCCGCGACCTCCTCGATCCGCCCGCACGGCGCGTCGTAGATCAGGTTGCCGCTGTCGGTCACGAAGGGCGCGCCGTCGCGCGTCCTGAGCCGCGGGGCGACGCCGATCCCACACTCGTCCAGCGCGTCGCAGATCCGCAGCGCCGTCGTCCTGTGGCCGAACGCCACCACCTCGATCGGCAGCGGATACTGACCCAGGCAGGCGACCTTCTTGGCCGCGTCGGCGATCACCACGCAGCGGCGTGAGGATTCCCACACCAGCTTCTCGCGCAGCAGCGCCCCGCCGCCGCCCTTGATCAGCGACAGGCCTGGCCCGATCTCGTCTGCGCCGTCGACGGTCAGGTCGATCTCGCGCGTCTCGCCGAGCTCCCCGAGCTTTAGCCCAAGCTCGCGCGCCAGGTCTCCCGTGGTCCTCGAGGTCGGCACGCAGAGCACGTCCAGCTTGCGCTCGGCGAGCGCGCGGACGAACCAGACCGCGGTCGAGCCGGTGCCGAGCCCCACCACCATGCCGGGCTCGACCAGGGCCGCCGCCGCAGCGCCCGCGGCCCGCTTCTGCGCGTCTGCGTCGCTCATGCCTTTGCCTTCTTCGCCGCACGCTCGGCGAGCTTGCGTTGCCGGAATCGCGCCGCCCAGCCCGGCCGCTCGGCCTGGTCGCTGCGCTCGAGGGCGAGCGCGTCGGGCGCCACGTCGCGGGTGATCACCGAGCCGGAACCGGTGTAGGCTCCCGCGCCCACCTTCACCGGGGCCACCAGCGCGGTGTTGGAGCCGACGAAGGCGCCCTCGCCCACGTGCGTCTCCCATTTGTCGAAGCCGTCGTAGTTGCAGAAGATCGTGCCGGCGCCGATGTTCGCGCCCGCGCCGACCGTGCCGTCGCCCAGGTAGGTGAGGTGGTTCGCCTTTGCGCCCTTGCCGACCGCGACCTTCTTCACCTCGACGAAGTTGCCGATGTGCGCCTCCTCGCCGATGTCCGCCCCCGGGCGGAGCCGCGCATACGGCCCGATCAGCGCGCCTTCGCGCACGATCGCCCCCTCCAGGTGGCTGAAGGCGCGGATGACCGCACCGGTTTCGACGCGCACTCCTGGCGCGAACACCACGAACTGCTCGATCATGGCGCCCGCCGCGATTTCGGTGTCCCAGCTGAAGTGCACCGTGTCCGGGGCGAGCATGGCCACGCCCTCCGCCAGGAAACGCCCGCGCCGGCGACGCTGGAAGATCGCCTCGGCCTGGGCGAGCTGGGCGGGCGTGTCGCAGCCCATGACCGCTTCTTCCGCGGCCACGTGCACCCGCACGGTCCCGCCGTCCTCCACCGCCAGCCCGATGACGTCGGTCAGATAGTACTCGCCCTTGACGTTGTCGTTGCCGACCCGAGCCAGCCAGCCGAACAGCTTCTTGCGGTCGGCCACCATCATCCCGGCGTTACACAGCCTGACGGCCTTCTCGACAGGATTGGCGTCGCGCGCCTCGACGATCCGCTGCACCGCCCCGCCCTTGCCGGTGATGACCCGGCCGTAGAGCAGCGGATCGGCGGGCTCGAAGCCCATCAGCGCCACGTCGGAGCCGTCCTCGCGCAGCGCAAACAGCGGCTCGAGGTCCTGCGGCTCGAGCAGCGGCGCATCGGCATAGGTGATGAGCACGTCGCCGTCGAAGCCCTCCAGAGCCGCCTTCGCGGCCAGCACCGCGTGGCCGGTGCCCAGCGGGCTCTCCTGAACGGCGACGGCGTCCT
Organism: Alphaproteobacteria bacterium; assembly: GCA_028869395.1. GTDB lineage: Bacteria > Pseudomonadota > Alphaproteobacteria > Caulobacterales > Caulobacteraceae > Phenylobacterium. The sequence continues at coordinate 6,901 of JAGWSE010000042.1, forward strand.
TGCCGAGACGGGCTTCGACGGTGGCGCGCACTTCGGGGCTGTGGGTTCCGACGACCACCACGATCTTCTCGCAGCCGATCTGCCGGACCGTGTCGATGGTCCGCTCCACCAGGGTCCGGCCGCCGATGCGGTGCAGCACCTTCGGGATTTTCGATTTCATCCGCGTGCCCTGGCCAGCGGCCAGGATGACGGCGGCGCGCGCGCTCATGGGGCGTCTCCGAAACGAGTCTTGGGTCCTTCGCTCGACCGATTAGCAAGCCTTGTGGCCCGGGGCGAGAAGGGGCTAGCGTCCCGCTTCCAGTTTGGGGGGAGTCTCAATGAAAACGCGCGTCCGTCTCGCCGCACTCATGTCCGCCTGCGCGCTCGGCGCGCTCGGCGTCGCCCACGCCGCGCCGACCGCGCCCGCTTCGGAAGCGGCGCTGGAAGCAAGGTTCGACGCCCAGATCGATCCGGCCGAGATGGGCCGCTGGCTGAAGCAGCTCGCCTCCGAGCCGAACCACGTCGGCTCCGCGCACGACAAGGCCAACGCCGAGTGGATCCTGGCGCAGCTGAAGTCCTGGGGCTGGGACGCCCACATCGAAACCTTCTGGGTGCTGTATCCGACGCCGATCACCGAGAGCCTTGAGCTGACCTCGGGCGCCGGCGCCGGCTTCAAGGCCACCCTGCAGGAGCCGCCGATCCCAGGCGACGAGGCCACCTACCGGGCGCAGAAGACCGCGCTTCCCGCGTATCTCGCCTACCAGGGCGACGGCGACGTCACCGCGCCGCTGGTCTACGTCAATTACGGCATGCCGTCCGACTACGACGCCCTGCAGCGCATGGGCATCTCGGTGAAGGGCAAGATCGTCATCGCCCGTTACGGCGCGGGCTGGCGCGGTCTGAAGCCGAAACTCGCCCAGGACCAGGGTGCGATCGGCTGCATCATCTACTCCGACCCGCGCGACGACGGCTATTCGGTCGACGACGTCTACCCGAAGGGCGCCGCGCGCCCGCCGCACGGGTTCCAGCGCGGCTCCGTGGCCGACATGACGATCTATGCGGGCGATCCGCTCACGCCCGGCATCGGCGCCACCAAGAACGCCAAGCGCCTGACGCGCGAGGAAGCGCCGACCATCCTGAAGATCCCGGCCCTGCCGATCTCCTATGCCGACGCCCAGGTGCTGCTGGCCTCCATCAACGGCCCCGTCGCCCCGCCGTCGTGGCGCGGCTCGCTGCCGATCACCTACCATGTCGGCGGCGGCGAGGGCTCCGGCGTGGCGCACCTGGCGGTCAAGTCCGACTGGTCCCTGAAGCCGCTCTACGACGTCATCGCCACCCTCAAGGGCAGTGAGGAACCG
>JAGWSE010000043.1 GCA_028869395.1 Alphaproteobacteria bacterium
ATTCGCCGGTAACCGCCAGTCAGGGGGACGAGCTCGGGCTTGGGCATGATCACCGGCTGGATGACCGACGCCCAGGCCAGGCGCTTGATCCCGAACATCACCCGCGGCTTCTCCGAGAAGGGCGAGGTGTCGTAGTGGTGGAGGATCAGCTCGCTCATGGCAGGATGTCCTCGAGCTCGGCCTTCTGGGCGCGCTTGGCGGCCAGGAACGCCGGCCGCGCCTGGAGTCGCTCCCAGTAGGCCAGCACCGCCGGCGAGGCGTGCTCCAGCAGCTTCAGGTGGTTGGCCAGCAACAGGGCGTAGCCGACCGAGACGTCAGCGGCGGTGAAGCGGCCCGCGCACAGCCACTCGTCCTGCGCCAGGGCCCGGTCCACGTGCTTCAGACGCGAGAGGAACCAGCGGGCGTAGTCGTCCGCCACGGCCTCCGCACGGCCGGGCTCGAAGCGGCGGTAACGGAGGACAAGGGTCTGCGGAAAGGTGAGCGTCGCCTCGCCGAAGTGAAGCCAGTTCAGCCAGGTCCCGTAGGCCGCGTCCTCCGCCTCGACCGCCAGCTCCGTGGGGCCATAGCGGGTGACGAGGTACTGAACGATCGCCGCCGACTCCGTCATGAAAGTCGGCCCGTCGATCATCGCCGGGATCGTGCCCAGGGGATTGACCTCGAGGTACTCCGGCGCCTGCGCGCGCGGCGGAAACGGCAGGATCTCGAGCTCGTAGGGCAGTCCCAGCTCCTCCAGCGCCCAGAGGACGCGGAACGAGCGGGCGTCGGGGCAATGGTAGAGACGGATCATGGCGATCAGCTCTCCCGCCGCTGGTAGTTGGGGCGCCTCTTTTCGAGGAACGCCGAGACGCCCTCCGGGAAGTCGCCGTCGGCGCTGCAGAGGATCTGGTTACGGTCCTCCATCGCGATGGCGGCCTCCAGCCCCTGGGCGTCGATGGCGTGGTTCAGCGCCTCCTTGGTCAGCCGAAGGCCGAGCGGGGTGGCGTGCAGCATGTCGTCGACGAAGGCCTGCGCTTCGGCGGCGAGTGCGCCGGGATCGACCACGCGGCTCACGAGGCCCAGCTGGTAGGCGCGCTCAGCGTCGATGAAGCGGCCGGTCAGCATGTATTCGGCCGCGACCGAGGAGCCCACCATCCGCGGCAGGAAATAGCTCACCCCGATGTCGCACGCCGAAAGCCCGATGCGGATGAAGGCGGCGTTCATCCGGGTCCTCGGCGTGGCGATCCGGACATCGGAGGCAAGCGCCAGAGCGAAGCCGCCGCCAGCCGCCGCGCCATCGACGCAGGCCACGATCGGCTGCGGACACCGCCGCATGGCGATCACGATCTCGCTGATCCGCCGCTGGCTGGTGAGACCCGCCCCGATCGAACGGCCGGCCGTGGCGTTCCCGCCCCGCTCCTTCAGATCGAGGCCGGCGCAGAAGGCGCCGCCCGCGCCCGCAAGCACCACCACCCGCGCGTCACGCCGCCAGTAGAGGCCGGTGAAGAACTCCCGCAACGCCTCGACCAGCGCGGGATTGAGGGCGTTCAGCCGCTCCGGGCGGTTCATGGTCGCCCACACGACGTCCCCGTCCTGCCGGATCTCGAGCTCCGCCATCGTCGTCTCCCTCAGAGGCTCCCAAGCCAATCGACGAGCAGCCGCGTGACCTCCTCCGGCCGCTCCTGCTGGGTCCAGTGACCGCAGCCCTCCAGCACGTTGACCCCGCGCAGGTCGCTCGCCTGCTCGCGCATCACCGCGCCCGGATCGGCGATCCGGTCGAATCCGTTGAAGGCCGGATCCTTGGCGCCGCCGATGAGCAGTGACGGTTGGTCGAGCTTGCGGTCCTTGAAGGCCTGCAGCCACTCGAAATCGCGCTCGTGGTTGCGGTAGCGGCTGATCGGCCCGCGGAAGCCGGAGCGCTCGAATTCGCCCACGTAGTAGTCGAGGTCCGCCTCCGTCAGCCACGCCGGGAATGGATCGGGATCGACCATGCCCTCGAGCAGGGTCGCGTCGGCCGGCTTCTGCGGCCAGCTCCCTTCGGGCGCCTCGCCCGAGATGCCGTAGTAGAATTTGCGCAGGAAGCCTCGCACGTCCGCCTCCGCCTCCGCCTCAGGCGGGCCGACCTTCTGGAACCAGGCCTGATAGAAGAAGCGGTTCCTGCTCGTGAACAGGGCGTCGAACACCTCGGTGAACGGGCGGGTCGGGACGCCCGTGAACGGCACTGAAAGGCCGGCCACGGCCGACACCTGGTCGGGCCTGGTCAGCGCGGTGTTCCAGACGATCGGCGCCCCCCAGTCGTGGCCGATCAGGATGGCGGGCGCCTGCGGCTGCAGCGCGCGGGCGACCCCGGCCACATCGGCGGTCAAATGCGACAGGGCGTAGGCCTCGATCGGCTCCGGCTTGTCGGAACCACCATAGCCGCGCACGTCAATGGCGCAGGCTGTGAACCCCGCCTGGGCGATCGGCCCGAGCTGATGGCGCCACGAGAACCAGCTCTCCGGGAACCCGTGCACGAGGATCACCAGCGGGCCCGCGCCTTCGATGGCGCAGCGCAGCCTCACCTCTCCGGCGTCGATGATGCGGAAGTCCGGCATCCACTCTCCCATCCCGCCATGATCCCGCCTCGAAGGCGCGTGGCAAGCCTGACCCGGCGTCAGCGTTGACCTGCGCCGTCGGTGCGCCAAGCATGGCCGCGGGAGGCCGGCCATGGGCGGATTGACCGAAACGGCGTCGAGCTTCGAATGCGTGCGGGCGGAGCTCGCCGATCATGTGGCGACGGTCACACTGAACCGTCCGCATCGTCGAAACGCCCTCAACTTCCAGGCCTACGACGAGCTGGAGCGGGCGCTTCGCGCCGCCTCGGGGGACGCCGACGTCCGCTGTGTCATCATCACCGGGGCGGACCCGGCGTTCTGCTCAGGCGACGATGTCGCCGAAATCATGGCGGGGCCAAGGGCCGTTTCCGGCACGCCCGAGCCGCGGGAACTGAAGCCGACCCCGGCTGCCATGGCCGCCCTGGAGTGCGCCAAGCCGATGATCGCGGCCGTGAACGGCGCCGCGGTCGGCTGGGGGATGGAGCTTGCGCTGTTCGCCGACATCCGGATCGCCTCCGAGAGGGCGCGGTTCGGCGAGCTGTTCGTCAAGCGCGGCTTGGTCTGCGACGTCGGCGGCTTCTACCGCTTGCCCGCCGTGGTGGGTCCCGCCAAGGCCGCCGAGCTGCTGTTCACGGGCGATCTCTTCGATGCCGCCGAGGCGCTGAGGATCGGGCTTGTGTCAGGGGTCACGTCGCACGAGGCGCTCCTGCCAACGGCCATGGATCTGGCAGCCCGCATCGTCGCCAACCCGCCGCTCGCCGTCCAGGCCCTCAAGGCCGGCCTCCAGCAGTGGTCCTACGGCGATCCCCGCGAGATCGGCAGCTGGGCCATCGGCGAGATCCGGCGGCTGATGAGAACCGAGGACCACAGGGAAGGCGTCGCGAGCTTCCTCGAGAAGCGCGAGCCGGTGTTCAGGGGGCGGTGATGGCTGAGACTTCGACGCGCTCGGTCCGGGGACTGACCGTACTCGTCACGGGGGCGGCCAGTGGCATGGGGCGCGCGACGGCCCGGGTCTTCGCCGAAGAGGGCGCGAACGTCGCCGCGACGGACGTCGCCGAAGCCGGCGCGCGCGCCGTGGCGGACGAGCTGAAGGCGGAAGGCCACAGCGTGGAAGCCTGGGGGCTCGACGTCGCCGACCCCGAGGCCATCCACCGTGTGACCGAGGCCGTGGCCCAGCGGTTCGCCGGCCTCGACATCCTCGTCAACAACGCCGGCATTTCGGCATTTTCCGCGATCGATTCTGAAGGTTACGAGGACGTCTGGACGCGCTCCCTCGCCATCCTGCTGACCGCACACCAACGGCTCGTCCGCGCCGCCCTGCCCCATCTGCGCAAGTCGTCGTCGCCCCGGATCGTCAACATCGCCTCCACCGAGGCCTTGGGCGCGACCGCCCGCGACAGCGCCTACGCGGCGGCCAAGGCGGGCGTCACCGGGCTGACGCGGGCGCTGGCTGTCGAGCTGGGACGCGAGGGGATCACGGTCAACTGCATCTGCCCGGGACCGATCCTGACCGGCATGACGAACAGCATCCCCGAAGCCGACCGCGAAACCTTCGCCCATCGGCGCACGGCGCTGCGCCGTTACGGACGACCGGAGGAGGTGGCGCACATGACGCTGAGCCTGTGCCTGCCCGCAGCGTCATACATCACCGGCGCGGTGATCCCGGTCGACGGCGGATTGATGGCGCGCAACGCGTGAACGCCTTCTAGGCGGCGGGCTCGGCCTTGCGGCGCGCGCGGCGGCGGGCCGGCTTGGGGGAAAGCGCCTCGCCTTCGGCCAGGGCCTCGACCACCAGCTCCAGCCGCTCGGGCACGGGCTGGGCCTCGACCGTGCGGAACAGGCCCTGGAGATCCCCGTCGATCGCCGCCAGACGACGGCGGCGCTGGGCTGCGCGCGCCTTGGTCCAGAGCACGAGGGTCGCCCCCGCCGCCAGCGGCCAGAGGATGGCGCTCGAGGCGGCGAAGATCTGAAGGGGATGGCCCAAGTCGGTCATGGATGCGCCTCTGCAGAACCGCCCGAGGAAGCTGCAGGGCCCGGGTTCCATCAATAACATATGTGAACAGCTTGACCTGGAGCCCCGCCCCTACGGTCAAGCCGCCGTGATCAACCCCCGGTACTCGGTCCAGAACTCGACAAAGTCCTTGCACTCGGCCCTGAAACGATCGCACCACAGACGTGCGGTGTCGCTCCTGGCGTGTCGGATCGCCTCGGAACGAGCCGGCTTCGCCCCCCGCCTCAGGTCGAAGGCGTCGGCAAGGCTGCGGATGGCCGAATCCACGTCCTTGGCGACCTCTTCGTAGACGAGATCGATGGCGGGCGCGCCCGTCTCCGCAATGAACCGGCGCCAGTGGTGCTCCTGGTTGAGGATGTTGCGCGCGTTTTCCTTCACCTTCTCCGGGTCGTAAGCGATCTGGCCATGCCAGGTGTCGAGCGCCTGCTCCTGGACGTCGCGCCCGTGCCAGACCTCGGTTTCCACGGCGAGCGTGAGGGACACCGCCTGAGCCACGAAGTCATCGCGCCGAAGGTGGACGATAAGGTCGATCGGATCGAGCAAGGCGTCGAACAAGCCGAGCTGGCGCGCGGTCTGGAAGCGCCACCAGTCGGTCTTCACGCCGAAGATCCCCCCCTGGGAAGCGAAGGCGCCGGTGACGTAGCGCTCATAGTCGGCGAGGTTCGGTTGCGGGAACAGTCGGTCGAACTCGGCGATGTAGCTCTCGTTCAGGAATTCCATCGGGAACCCGAGCTCGCCGTAGTCGGCGATGCGAGCGCACAGGAAGGCGCCGCCCGATCGCGCCGAGGTCGCGATCAGGTAGCGCTTCTTCGGCTCAGCCGCGGCAAGGCGAGCGAAGAACGGGCTCGCCGGCCGTTGTCCCAGGCGATCGCGCAGCAGATCCAGGAATCCAGCCCCCGAAGCAGTGGTGGTAGGTTGGCCCGCGCCGACCACAGCGCCAGTTATGAACCAGCCCACACAGCTACACGTTGCAGGCCCGCAAAAACCGCCGTCGGATTGTCGCAGCCGTTGTGGATAATTCCACCGCCGTGCACGACAGTCGGGGCGCGCCGCCGGTTGCCTCCTGACGCGGGCGGCGCTAATCAGCCTGCGTTCGAGAGGATCGTGAAGGCCATGAGCCTGCGGCGCCGCTGCGACCCGACGATGATGATTACCACCCGCCATAACGGACGGGGGCGATCCCGCGCGGCCTGACAACCGCCCGATCGAAAGACGTGAACCCCGCTCCGGCCAGGAGACGGGGTTTTTTGATGCGCCGCTCCAGCCGGATCCAACAGGAGCCTGGAGATGCGAAATTCCACCCTATTGACGGAGGCCGCCGCCGCCACCCGGCGCTTCCTCGACGACCTGAAGCCCTGGCGGCCGGCGCGCCTGGAGGTGAAGGTCTCCAGCCCCGACGGGATGCCGCTGCTTTGCGCCGTGGAAGCTGTCCTGGAGGAGAAGCCGCTGGCCTGGGACAACCGCGAACTCGTCTGGCTAGCCGCCACAGCCGAAGGCGACGTCCACCGCCTGCAGCTCATGGCCTACGCCGCGGGCGGCAATGAGCTCCTGGCGCAGGCCGCGCACGAGTTCGCCCGCTGATCGGCTGCGATCTGCCGACGCCACATCGCGTCCGCTGCGACCGGCTAGGCCAGCGCGCCGCAGCTTTCGCGCACGATCAGCTCCGTCGGCAGCCGCTCCGAACGGATCTCGCTGCCCTGGCGCGCCGTGAGCAGCTTGCTGACCAGCAGCCGCCCCGCCTTGCCGACGTCCTGGGCCACGGTGGTCAGTGCGGGCCGCGCCAGGCGCGCGAACGGCAGGTTGTCGTAGCCGACCACCGCGACATCCTCCGGCACGCGGACGCCGGCGAGCTGGAGGGTGCGGATCGCGCCGAGCGCCAGCTGGTCGCTGGCGGCCACGACGCCGTCGAAGGGGACGTTGCGATCGAGGAGCGCGCCCACCGCGGCCTCGGCGGCCTCCACGTCGAAATGGCAGGGCGTCAGCAGCTCCGGGTCGACCGGCAGGCCGTGCGCCTGCAGCGCGTCGATATGGCCGCGCTGCCGCTGCGCGGGTTCCGGCGTGTCGACGTCGCCGAGGAAGACGATGCGCCTGCGCCCCAGGCGGATCAGGTGGTTCGTGGCGAGGCGGCCGCCTCCGAAGTTGTCGCTGCCGATTGAGCAGTAGGTCTGGTTCGGCAATTCGGCGCCCCAGACAACGAAGCGGGCCTCCTTCTCGGCCAGCAGGTTGAACTCCTTGTGGAGCGAGCTCTGGCCGAGGAAGATCACGCCGTCGGCCCGGTTGGTCGACATCAGAACCTGCAGCTCGTTGAGGTTCGAGGCGGCGACGTAGCTCATCAGCACGTCGCACCCGCGGTCGCGCGCAGCGTCCATGATGCCGGCCAGGAGCTCGAGCAGGAAGGAGTTCTGCAGACCTCGGGCCCCATGCTGCGGCGTGACCACCACGATCGTCGCCTGCGCGCCGATCGGGCCGGCGGGCATGTGCGCCTTGAAGGGATATTCGTGCTCCCGCGCCAGCCGCCAGATGGCCAGCTTGGTGGCGTGGGCCACCGCGGGGCTGTCGTTCAGGGCGCGCGAGGCGGTGGCGACCGAGACGCCCGCCATGGCGGCGATATCTTCGAGGCGCGTGCGAGACTTCGTCGTCATCCTGTCGCTCTGTCCGTGGGCCCGCCAGGCGAGGTCCCCGGCGCCGGTCGCCCGGCGCGGGCCATCTTGATCCGGGGCACGGTTCGTCTCCTAGCGGAATTCCCAGACGATAAGGGCCGTGACGGCGAGAAGCACGACCGCGATCACCCGGTAGTTGGCCCATAGCGGCTGCCCGCGGAGCGCGACGGACTCGGCGCGGAAGATCTCCGGCGTCCAGATCAGCCCTTCGGTCTTGTCCGCCGGATCGCGCGGGGTGGCGAGGCTCACCGCCACCAGCACGCCGGCGGAGGCCAGGAACAGGATCGGCGCGACATAGAGGAAGTGCAGGTGGATGACGTGCAGCAAGACGTCGAGGACGAAGAGGACGCCCCCCAGGACGAGGCCGACCAGGAGCGCCGCCGTCGCCCCCTGGCCGTTGGCCCGGGGCCAGAAGACGCCCACCAGGTAGAGCGCCACCACGGGCGGGGCGACATAGGCGAGGATCGCCTGCAGATACTGCCAGAGCGAGGCGAAGTGCTGGATCTGCGGCGCCCAGAGCACGGCCAGCAGGCCGAAGGTGAAGGTCGCGCCCCGGCCGATGCGCACCAGCGCCCGGCTGGAGAGGTCGCTTCGCCACGGCCGGACGAAATCCATGGTGAAGAGCGTGGAGGCCGAATTGAACGTCGAGGCGATGGAGGACATCAGGGCCGCCAGGAACCCCGCCACGGCCAGGCCCAGGAGGCCCGTCGGCAGCAGGTCGAACATCAGGGTGGGATAGACGAGGTCCGCTCGCGGCAGGCGGGGATAGATCAGCAGCGCGGCGGCGCCGGGGAGCACCATCAGGAAGAGGACGGGAAGCTTCAGGAACCCGGCGAACAGCGCCCCCCAGCGGCCATGGTTCTCGTCCTTCGCCGAAAGGATGCGCTGGACCATGAACTGGTTGGTGCACCAGAAATAGAAGCCGAGCAGAGGAACGCCGGTCAGCAGCCCGAGCCAGGGCACGCCGGGATCGCCCAGCGGGCGGATCAGCGACAGCTTGGCGGGATCGACGCGGCTCATCACGCTGCCCCATCCCCCCGCCTTGTGGAACGCGGCGAGCGAAATGACCGTCGAGGCGCCGAACAGCAGGATGGCCTGCACCACCTCGGTGTAGATCACAGCCTTCAGGCCGCCGGCGATGGTGTAGACGCCGGCGAACACCGCCATGACGGCGACGATCAGGCTCAGGGGGGTGTGCGGGAAGATCAGCGACAGCAGGAGCGAGCCGCCGTAGAGGGCGCTGGCCGTGTCGACGACAATGTTCAGGAACAGGGTCAGCCCCGAGAAGTAGGTTCGGCAGAAGCGGTTGTATCGCCGCTCCAGGAACTCCGGCATGGTGTAGAGCCGCGCGCGCAGCAGGAAGGGCAGGAAGAAGACGCAGAAGAACGCCAGCGTTACGCCCGCCGTCCATTCGTAGTCATAGACCGAGATTCCGGTCGCGTAGGTCTGCCCGGCCAGGCCGACCAGCGTGGTCGAGGAGATGTTCGAGGCCAGCAGCGCCAGGCCGATGATCGGCCAGGACGAGTTGCGGGAGGCCAGGAAGAAGTCTTCGCTGGACGCCTTGCGTCGCGACAGCACGAGTCCGAACAGGACGATGCCGAGCAGGTAGGCGACGACGATCGCCACGTCGATGGGGGCGAAGTGCGCTCTGGGGGTCATTCGCTGCGCCTTCGCCCGGATCCTCGGAGCTCGCGGCGCCACGGGATCATCTCAGAGCGTCTCCGCCACATAGCCCTGCAGGGGGCCGAGCCTCCCAGGTGCCGGCCCCGGCTCCACGCCGCAGACCCCGAGCAGTACGCGGCGGCCCGGAGCGGGGAAGTCAACCGCCTGCGCCTCGCCCGGGTTGAAGACGCAGGTGAGCGGCGCGCCGGCGTCGCCCCGCTCGAAGGCGATGAGCGGGGCCGGGGCCGCAAGCATCCGCAGGCCGCCCTGCCGCAGCTCCGGCCGGTCGCGGCGCAGGGCGAGCGCCCGGCGGGCGAAGCTGAGGACCGAGTCCGGGTCGTCGACCTGGACGTCGACCGCCCGCGCCGCGTGACGAGGATCGAGCGGAAGCCAGGGGGCGTTCGTCGAAAAGCCCGCATGGGGCGCCGTCCGGGACCAGGGCATGGGCGTGCGCGCGCCGTCGCGTCCCAGGGTGCTCGGCCAGTTGGCGATGGCCTCGGCGTCCCTCAGCCGCTCGAAGGGAACCTCGGCCTGAGGCAGGCCGAGCTCTTCGCCTTGGTAGAGGAAGATGTTGCCGCGCAGGCTGACGAGAAGCAGCAGGGCCAGGCGTGCGGCGGCCTCGCAAGCCGTCTCGCTCCACCATCGCGAGATCGCGCGCGGGGTGTCGTGATTGGAGAAGGCCCAGGAGGGCCAGCCTCCGTCGGCCTGCTCTGGCGACCACCCCTCCATGGCGGCGCGGATCCGTTCCGCGGTCACGTCCGCGGCGTAGAGGAAGTCGAACCCGTAGGCGGTGTTCAGGCGCCTCGGCCCGCGCGTGAACTCGCGCATTTCGCCCAGGGCGTGATCGCCGCCGACCTCCGCCACCGTCATGCGGCCCGGCCGCTCGTCGACCACGGCCTGCAGCCGCTCCAGGAACTCGGCGATGCGGGGGTTGGACTGGTTGTGCACGTGGCGCTGGAAGTCGAACGGACGGGTCTTTGGTCGGTCCTCGAGCTCCGGAGGATTATCCCGCAACGCCTCGTCGTGCATGAGGAAGTTCACCGCGTCGAGACGAAAGCCGTCCACCCCGCGGTCCAGCCAGAACCGCGCAATCGAGAGCAACGCCGCCTGGACCTCCGGGTTCGTCGTGTTGAGGTCGGGCTGCTCGGGCAGGAAGTTGTGAAGGAAGTACTGGCCGCGGCGCGCGTCCCAGGTCCACGACGGGCCGTAGAACACCGACTGCCAGTTGTTGGGCGGCGACCCGTCCGGCTTGGGATCGGCCCAGACAAACCAGTCCGCCCGCGGATTGCACCGGGAGGCGCGGCTTTCCTGGAACCAGGGGTGGCGATCGGAAACGTGGGAGTAGACCTGGTCGATGATCACCTTCAGGCCCAGCGCATGGGCCCGCTCGAGCAGCGCGTCGAAGTCCGCCAGACGGCCGAAGATCGGATCGACGTCGATCGGATCGGAGATGTCGTAGCCGAAGTCCTTCATCGGCGAGACGAAGAAGGGCGACAGCCAGATCGCGTCCACGTTGAGGGCGGCCACATAGTCCAGCTTGGCCGTGATGCCCGGCAGGTCGCCGATGCCGTCGCCATTGGAATCGGCGAAGCTGCGCGGATAGATCTGGTAGATCGTCGCGCCGCGCCGCCAGTCGGTGATCGTATCGGCCAGGCTCATGAGGCGGCGCGACAGACGATGTAGCCCAGGGCCGGAACCTCGACCCTTAGGCTGCCGGGGGCCGCGGACCGAGGCGCGCAGGCGCCGTGCAGGCTCGTCCAGCCGGTCCGCCCGATGTCGACCGGCGCGTAGGCCACCTGCGGCTCGGTGCTGGTGTTGAGCGCGATGAGGTACTGCCCGTCCTTCGGATCGGTCCGGGTGAAGACGTAGAGACCCGGCTTGTGGCGCGTCAGGGCCACGACCTGGACGCCGCGCCGGAGGCCGGGATGGGCGTTGCGCAGCGTGGTCATCTCGGCGATGGCGCGATAAATCGGCGCCTGCTCGTTGTAGCCGGGCGCTCCGGGGCGGGTCGCCCCGAGCGGCGTCTCGGCCTGGTAGGCCGCCACCTGGCTCGGGAACATGGTCTGGCGCGCCTCGTTGTCGCCGCCGCCGCCATAGAGCCCCTGCTCCTGGCCATAGTAGATGATGGGCGCCCCGCGGCTGAAGAGCAGCAGCGCGTCGGCGAGGACAGTCCGCTTCAGGAGCTCGTCGCGGCTCATGTTGGGCGATCGCGCGCGCAGCAGGTCGGGGAACCGGCCCATGTCGTGGTTGCCGATGAAGGTGGCCATCTGCATGGCCCCCGCCGCGCCCCCCACGTAGTCGGGATCGGCGTCGAACAGGCGGGCCAGGCGCGTGGTGCCCGTCTTGCCGCCAATGGCGTCCAGGGCCGCCGCCTGGAAGGCGAAGTCGAGCACGGCCGGCAGCTTGTCGACCCGCGTGTGCCGCGCAAGCATCGCCGGGTCGGGGTCCGCGACCTCGCCGAAGATGTAGAAGTTCGGCTTCCCGTGGGCGCGCGCGAACTTCAGGATCGCCGGGCAGAACGCCCGCCAGAAGGCAGGATCCACATGCCGTTCGGTGTCGATGCGGAACCCGTCGACGCCGAAATCGGCGATCCAGCGCTCGTAGACCGCGATGAAGCCGCGAACGACCCGCGGGTTCTCGGTCATCACGTCGTCGAGACCGCCGAAATCCCCGTGGGTCTTGGTTTCCTGCTGGTCCGCGTCCGCCATGTCGCCGCGGTTGTGGTAGAGGCGCACGTCGTTAAGCCAGTCCGGCTTCTTGATGTGCGCCTCGCCCGCGGGGATATAGGGCGTGTAGGCGTAGTCGGGGCTGACGAGCCGCGCGAAATTCGCATCGGTCTGATGCGCCGCGTCGTCCCCCAGGAATCCCTGATTGATCGGCGGTCCGTCCACGCCGCCCTTGCGGTCGTAAGGGTACTCAGCTTCCGACCTGTAGGCGCAGGGCGCGTGCGGGCATTCGCGGTATCTGATGACGTCGGCGGTGTGGTTCACCACGATGTCGAGATAGACCTTCATGCCGCGGGCGTGGGCGGCGTCGACCAGGCGCTTGAAGTCGGCCTTGGTCCCGAAGTGCGGATCGACGTCGGTGAAATCGGTGATCCAGTAGCCGTGGTAGCTCGCACTCGGCTGTCCGCGCCAGTTGTGGATCCACTTGTTGCGGAAGATCGGCGAGACCCAG
>JAGWSE010000044.1 GCA_028869395.1 Alphaproteobacteria bacterium
CATCGGCACATTCGCGGTGATGTACGAGCTGAACTACACGCTCGACAACCTCTCGCTGATGGCGCTCACGCTTTCGGTGGGGTTCGTCGTCGACGACGCCATCGTCATGCTGGAGAACATCGCCCGTCACGTGGAGGAGGGCGAAACCCCGTTCCAGGCCGCCCTCAACGGCGCGCGCCAGATCGGCTTCACCATCATCTCGCTGACGGTCTCGCTGATCGCCGTGCTGATCCCGCTGCTGTTCATGCGCGAAGTGGTGGGCCGCCTCTTCCGCGAGTTCGCGGTGACGCTCGCCATCACCATCCTGATCTCGGCGTTGGTCTCGCTCACGCTGACGCCGATGCTGGCGGCGCGCTGGCTCACCGAACATCCCGACGCCGAGGGCGGCGAGGTCGGCCGCCGCTCCAAGGCCGCCTTCGACTGGATGCTGAAGCACTACGACCGGGGGCTGAACTGGGTGCTGGACAACCAGCGCCTGACCCTCCTCGTGGCGGTCGGCACGCTCGCGCTGACGGCGCTCCTCTACCTCGTGATCCCCAAGGGCCTCTTCCCCACCCAGGACACCGGCCAGTTGCAGGCCCGCACCGAGGCCGCCCGCGACATCTCCTTCGGCCGCATGAGCGAGCTGCAGCAGCGGCTCGCCGCGCAGATCCTGAAGGATCCCGCCGTCCAGTCCCTGAGCTCGATCGTGGGGGTCGACGCCTCCGCCAACAGCATGCTCAACACCGGACAGATGCTCATCAACCTGAAGCCGAACCACGGCTCGCAGGCCAAGGTGATGCAGCGGCTCCGCGACGTGGCGGCGCGCGCCCCGGGCATGGCGCTCTATCTGCAGCCGACCCAGGACCTGACCATCGACGCCGAGACCGGACCTACCCAGTACCGGTTTTCGCTGGAAGGGGCGAATACCCGGCTCGTCGACGACTGGGCCGACCGCCTGGCGGCCAGGCTCGCGACGGTCTCGAAGCTGCGCAACGTGGTCACCGACGCCGGCGCCACCGCCCCCGCCGTGCAGGTGGACATCGACCGCGACAGCGCCGCCCGCCTGGGCATCAGCACCTCGGCGGTGGACGACGCCCTCTATTCCGCCTTCGGCCAGCGGATCGTCTCCACGATCTTCACCGAGACCAACCAGTACCGCGTGATCCTCGAGGCCGAGCCCGGCCTCTCCAATACCGTCCAGGGCCTGGGCCAGCTGCAGATCGCGACCGCAGGCGGCCAGTCCATCCCGCTGTCGGCGATCGCCAGGATCCAGGAAGTCCCGGCGCCGCTGCAGGTCACCCACGTGGCCCAGTTCCCGGCCGCCACCATCGGCTTCGACACCGCGCCCGGGGCGTCGCTCGGCGCCGCCGTCGACGCGATCAAGGCCGCGGCGCGCCAGGCCGGCCTCCCGGCGGCCGTGCAGATGACCTTCCTCGGCGCGGCGGGCGCCTACCAGAGCTCGTTGTCCAACGAGCTTTGGCTGATCCTGGCGGCTGTGGTCTGCGTCTACATCGTCCTGGGCGTGCTCTACGAGAGCTACATCCATCCGCTGACGATCCTCTCCACCCTCCCCTCGGCCGGGGTCGGGGCGCTGCTCGCCCTGATGATCACCGGCCATGACCTCAGCGTCATCGCCATCATCGGCATCATCCTGCTCATCGGTATCGTGAAGAAGAACGCGATCATGATGATCGACTTCGCGATCGACGCCGAGCGCGAGCAGGGCAAGAGCCCGCGCGACGCCATCCGCCAGGCGGCCCTGCTGCGCTTCCGCCCCATCCTGATGACCACCATGGCCGCCCTGTTCGCGGCCGTACCGCTGATGCTCGGCTTCGGGGAAGGCGCGGAGCTGCGCCGCCCACTGGGCGTCGCCATCTTCGGCGGCCTGATCGTCTCGCAGCTGCTGACGATCTTCACCACGCCGGTCATCTACCTGTACTTCGACCGACTCGCGCCGCGCAAACGGGCGACCGGCGCGGCGCTGGGCGAGTCCAATCCGGAGCCGTCCAGGTGAACCTGTCGGCGCCTTTCATCCGCCGGCCCATCGCCACCATCCTGCTGACCGCGGGGCTGGCGCTGGCCGGGGTGGCGGCCTTCTTCAAGCTGCCGATCGCGCCCTTGCCCAACGTCGACTTCCCGGTCATCTCGGTGAACGCCAGCCTGCCGGGCGCGAGCCCGGAGAACATGGCCTCGAGCGTCGCCACCCCGCTCGAACGGCGGCTCGCCACAATCTCCGGCGTCAACGAGATCACCTCCTCCAGCTCGACCGGCTCGACCCACATCGCGCTGCAGTTCGCGCTGTCGAAGAACATCGACGCGGCCGCCCGTGAGGTGCAGGCGGCGATCAATGCGACCCGCTCCGACCTGCCGGTGAACCTCAGGTCGAACCCCACCTACCGGAAGATCAATCCGGCCGACCAGCCGATCGTCATCCTGGCGCTCACCTCGCCGACGCGTACGCCTGGCCAGATCTACGACGCCGCCTCCAACATCCTGCAGCAGCGCCTGAGCCAGGTGAGCGGCGTGGGCGAGGTGGAGATCGGCGGATCCTCCCTGCCGGCTGTCCGCGTGGAGCTCCTGCCCTACGCGCTCAACGCCTACGGACTTTCCGGCGAGGACGTTCGCGCCGCCATCCAGGCCGCCAGCGCCAACCGGCCCAAGGGCGCGATCGACGACGGGGGCCGGCGGCTGCAGATCTACACCAACCG
Organism: Alphaproteobacteria bacterium; assembly: GCA_028869395.1. GTDB lineage: Bacteria > Pseudomonadota > Alphaproteobacteria > Caulobacterales > Caulobacteraceae > Phenylobacterium. The sequence goes on from JAGWSE010000044.1 coordinate 2,691, forward strand.
CACCGGCCATGAGGCGGCCGACTACCAGAACCTGGTCATCGCCTGGCGCAACGGCGCGCCCGTGCGGCTCAAGGACGTCGCCCAGGTCACCGACAGCGTGCAGGACGTGCGCACATTGGGCCTGTTCAACGGCAAGCCCGCCATCGTCGTGCTGATCACCCAACAGCCGGGCGCCAACATCATCGCCACCGTCAACAACGTCATGCAGGAGCTGCCCCAGCTCCAGGCGGAACTGCCGGGCGACATCAGGATCCAGGTCGCCTCCGACGCCACCACCTCCATCCGCGCCTCGCTGCACGAGATCGAGATCACGCTCCTGATCGCCGTGGCCCTGGTGGTGCTGGTGGTGAGCGCCTTCCTGCGCAGCGCCCGGGCGACAGTGATCCCGGCCGCGGCCACCGTGGTCTCCCTGCTGGGCACGCTGGGCGCGATGTACCTGCTGGGCTTCTCGCTCAACAACCTCAGCCTGATGGCGCTCACCGTCGCCACCGGCTTCGTGGTCGACGACGCGATCGTCGTGCTGGAGAACACCAGCCGGCATCTCGAGGCCGGCATGGGCCGCTTCCAGGCCGCCCTGCTCGGCGCCCGCGAGGTCGGCTTCACGGTGCTGTCGATCAGCGTCAGCCTGGTGGCGGTGTTCATCCCGCTGCTGTTCATGGGCGGTCAGGTGGGCCGCCTTTTCCGCGAGTTCGCCGTGACGCTCTCGGCCTCGGTGATGATCTCCCTCGTCATCTCCCTCACCACCACGCCGATGATGTGCGCCTGGCTGCTGCGGCCGCACGCCCGCCGCAGGCCGCACAACCGCCTGGCCCGCTGGGCGGAGCAGGCCTGGAGCCGGATACTCCTGACCTACGAGGGCAGCCTCGACTGGGCGCTCTCCAACAAGCTCCTGGTCCTGCTCATCCTGATCTCCGTGACCGGCCTGAATTTCTACCTCTATGCCGCTGTGCCGAAAGGCTTCTTCCCGCAGACCGACAGCCGCAGCCTGGGCGGCGGCATGCGTGCGGACCAGAGTATTTCGGCCAGGGCCATGGGCCAGAAGCTGCGCCAGATGGAGCAGATCATCCTGCGCGACCCGGCGGTGAGGAGCGTGGTTGGCTTCACGGGCGGGGGCCGCGCCGGCGGCGGCTTCCTGGCCACCACCCTGAAGGCGCCCGCCGACCGGCCGGGCCACGTGACGGGCTTCCAGGTGATCAACCGCCTGCGCCCGCAGCTCGCCCGGGTGACCGGCGTCTCGGTCTTCCTCTTCCCGCGCCAGGACGTGCGCGCCGGCGGACGGGCCGGCAATGGGACCTACCAGTACACGCTGAAGGCCGACAACGCCGCCGACCTCAAGACCTGGACGATCCGGCTGACCAACGCCCTGAAGGCCGACCCGCGCCTCACAGACCTCGACAATGACGTGCAGGACAACGGCATCCAGGCCTTCGTCCACATCGACCGCGACACCGCCGCACGGCTGGGCGTCACCCCGCGCGACATCGACAACGCCCTCTACGACAGCTTCGGCCAGCGGCAGATCGCCACCCTCTACGAGGACGTGAACCAGTACAGCGTGGTGGAGGAGAACGGCGAGGGCTTCGCCACGGGCCCCAACGCCATTTCCGGGGTCGAGGTCCCCGTCAAGCCGCCGCCCGCGACGACGACCTCGACCCGCACGACCGCGATGGCCCCGTTGTTCCGGCCGATTGCGCGGCCCGGAGCCGCCTCGACCGCCACCTCCTCCGCAACCTCGCGTTCCGGCGGCGGCGGCGGGAGCTTCACCCTCACGCCGGCCCGGACGGGCGGCGGCGCGATCTCCATCGCCCCGGCGCGCACGCCCTTCGAGACCGCCTCCACCGGCTCCATCGCCGGCGCGAGCCCCGGAAGCGGCGCGAGCGGCTCGGCCGCAGTGGGCGCGGGCTCCGCCTCGGCGGTCGCGGTGGGCGGCGCGCTGGTCCAGACGGTCGGCGGCGCGACCGGCGCAGGCGCCGCCGCGGCGTCCGCGCCTGGGGCGACGACCACGGCGACCGCCGCCACGGCCACCGCGACGCGCGCCAATCCGGGCCTGAGGGATTCCGCCACCGGCGCCGACGTCAGCACGACCGCCGAGAAGATGACGCCTCTTCCCGCCCTGGCCACCGTCACCGAGGAGTCGGCGCCGGCCAGCGTCAATCACCAGGACGCCCAGCTCGCCGCCACCATCACCTTCAACCTGGCGAGCGGCAAGTCGCTCAGCGACGCCCAGGCGGCGATCGCCGAGGCCGAGGCGCGCATCGCCATGCCGACCAATGTGCGCGGCAGCTTCCAGGGCTCGGCGCGCGTCTTCCAGCAGCAGCTCAGCGCAGAGCCCCTGCTCGTGGCGGCCGCCCTGGTCGCCATCTACATCGTGCTGGGCGTACTGTATGAGAGCCTGATCCACCCGATCACGGTGCTCTCCACCTTGCCCTCGGCCGGCGTGGGCGCGGTGCTGGCGCTGCTCATCTTCAAGATGGAGTTCTCCATCATCGCCCTGATCGGCGTCTTCCTGCTGATCGGCATCGTCAAGAAGAACGCCATCCTGATCATCGACTTCGCGCTGGAGGCCCAGCGCTCGCGCGGGGTCTCCGCCACCGAGGCGGTGCGCGAGGCCTGCCTGCTGCGCTTCCGCCCCATCCTGATGACCACGCTGGCGGCGGGCCTGGGCGCCCTGCCGCTCGCCATCGGCTTCGGCGAGGGCTCCGAGCTTCGCCAGCCGCTCGGCGTCTCCATCATCGGCGGCCTGATCGCGAGCCAGCTTCTGACGCTGCTCACCACGCCCGTCGTCTACATCTACCTCGACCGGCTGCGGCCGCGCGGCAAGGACGAGCGGTTCCTGAGCCGGATCGGCGGCCCGGTCTCTTCTCCGCTCCCGGCCAAGGGTTAGCCCCGATGCGCAGACGCATGTTCCGCCCGCTGACCTCCGCCGCCGCGGCGCTGGCGCTCGCCGGCTGCATGGTCGGGCCGAACTATCATCGCCCCCAGATGGCGCTGGCCCCCGCCTTCAAGGAGCGGGGTTGGGCGCCGGCCCGGCCGGCCGATCTTTCGCCGCGCGGCGACTGGTGGACCATCTTCGACGACCCGACGCTCGACGGCCTCGAGTCGCGCGTCGCGATCTCCAACCAGAACGTGGCGGCCGCGGAAGCCGCCTACCGTCAGTCGGTGGCCCTGGTCAGCGAACAGCGCGCCGGTCTCTTCCCGACCCTCAGCCTCGACGCCGGCGCCACGCGCGCCGGGGGCGGGCGCGGCGGCAGCGGCGCGATCGTCAGCGGGGGCGGCGGGACCAGCGTGGTCACCGGCGTGGGCGGGCGATCCTCGACCACCTACCGCGCCAGCCTCGGCGCGGGCTGGGACGTGGACCTGTGGGGCCGCATCCGGCGCGGCATCGAGGCGGCGCGCGGCACGGCTGAGGCGAGCGAGGCCGATCTCGCCGCCGCCCGGCTCTCGGCCCAGGGGACGCTCGCCACCGACTACTTCGACCTGCGCGAGAGCGACATCGAGATCGCCCTGCTCGCCCAGGCCGTCGCCGGCTACCAGAAGAGCCTGAAGATCGCCCAGAACCGATTCAACGCCGGCATCGCCCCTCACAGCGACGTGCTGCAGGCGCAGTCGCAACTCGCCACCACCCAGGCCGACCTCGCCGACCTCACCCGCGCCCGCGCCCAGTTCGAGCACGCCATCGCCGTGCTCGCCGGCGCCACGCCCGAGACCTTCGCCATCGCCGCCGACCCGGCCTGGAAGCCGACCATCCCGGCGGTCCCCAACGCCGTGCCCTCCTCGCTGTTGCAGCGTCGGCCGGACGTGGCCGCGGCCGAGCGGCGCGCCGCCGCCGCCAGCGCCCAGATCGGCGTGCAGGTCGCGGCCTACTTCCCGGACGTCTCGCTGTCGGGCTCCTACGGGTTTTCCGCCAGTGAGCTGGGCAAGCTCTTCTCCACCTCCAACAGCGTCTGGTCGTACGGAGTCTCGATCGCCGAGACTGCGTTCAACGGCGGCCTGACCGGCGCGCGCGTCTCGGCCGCGCGGGCGGCCTATGACCAGGCCGTGGCGCAGTATCGCCAGACCGTGCTGGCCGCCCTGCAGAACGTGGAGGACCAGCTCGCCGCCACGCGCGTGCTGGCCAGCGAATATGCGCTGCGCGAGGAAGCGGCCCGCGACGCCGACCTCTCCGCCACCATGATCCTCAACCAGTACCGCGAGGGGCAGGTGGACTACACCAGCGTGGTGACGGCGCAGGTCGCCGCCCTCAACGCGCGGCGCACGCTCGTGCAGCAGGCCGCCTCGAGGCAGACCGCGGCCGTGGCTCTCGTGCAGGGTCTCGGCGGCGGCTGGACGGCGCCCTACTAGGCGTCACCGCCGCGGAAAACCCTCGGCCAGCTCCGGATGCGTTTCGCTCGGGTCGTACCAGCTCGCCGCGTCCGACCGCCAGATGTGCCACTGCCGATCCGGCTTCACCGGCGTGTCGAGACATCCCAATCGGAGCATCACGTTGGGCTGACCGGCCCTCTCGGCGATCAGCTGAGACCCGCACTTCGAACAGAAGCGCCTTATCTTCCCCGGAGAGGATTCGTACGCGCTCAGCGCGGCCTCGCCTCGCACCCATCGAAATCGATCCCGAGGCACGGAAGCAATGCTGGAGAAGGCCGACCCGTGCGCCTTTCGGCAGCTCTCGCAGTGGCAGTGGGCGATGACGTCGAGATCGGCGTCGACTTCGTAGGCCGTACGCCCGCAAAGGCAGCTACCCGTCAGCATGGCGCATCCCTCCCGCCGAAGATTGCGTAAAGACTACAGCAGCTGCATGCCCAGCGCCCTGGACTTCCGTCAGCCGCCCGCCACCTTGGCGAGCTCCGCCTGGAAGGCCGCGAACAGCCGGCGCATGGCGGGCTTCTTGTAGGGAAACACGTCCTCGGGATCGAGGTCGTGGACGATCATCGCAACGTCGGCCTCGAACAGCAGCAGCCGGCCATCCGGCAGCTCGGCGCAGTCAATGCCGAAATAGTCCAGCCCGATCCGCCGGTGCAGGGCGGCGAAGGCCTCGGCGTGGCGGCGGGCGAAGTCCTCGTCGAAGCGCGTCATCCAGTCCGCCTCTTCCGCACGGCGGCTCGCGTCCTCGGCCATGCCCGCCGAGAGGTAGTGCACCATCCAGTGGTCGGAGACGGCCAGATGGCTCGGAAAGGCGCGCCCGCCGATGAACGCGATCCGCTGTTTGCGAAAGCGCCCGTCGGGCCCGGCGTAGTCGACGAAAGGCGCAAGGTAGAAGGCGGTTTCGGTCCGCCCGGCCAGATAGACCCCGAGGGCCTCGGGCGCGTCGATCTTCTCCATTCCCTGCCCCGCGTGGGTGCCGATCGGGCGGACGATCAGGGGGAAGGCTGCGCCTTCTAGCAGGTCCGCGGGCGCGAGATCGCCCAGGGCGAGGCGCCCAAGCTGCACCCGGTCGACCCGCGCGGTCGCCGGCGCAACGACCGATGGTTCGCCGGCCATGGTCTCGGCCACGCCATCGCGCGTCAGGCGCGCGATCCGCTCCGGCGCGCCCGCGAGGATCGGCCCTCGCCAGCCCGTCAGCAGCTCGGCGCAGCGGGCGAGCACCGGCTGGTTCTGCGGCGACTCGCCCACAGCCACGAAGAGGACGTCGTGGGGCGGCACCTCCGACAGGTCCGCCGTGGCGCCGTCCACGAAGACGAGGCTCAGCACCGCGTTGGATCCGGAGAGCAGGAACTCCACCGGCGTGTTGGCCATGAAGTCGCCGGCGGTCACGAGAGCGGCGACCTGAAGTCCCTGCCCGTCGCCGTACACCCGCCGGAAGCGGCGCCGGGTCTGCAGGGCCAGGGCCTGCAGCCTCAGGCCCTCGTCGCGATGGCCGGAGACCTGCAGGATCGTCGACATGTCGAGGATCGCCGCGGCGTCGGCCGCATCGGCGTTGGTGCGCGCGATCAAGGCCTGCCACAGGCCGTTCAGGTCCTCGCCGGCGTAGGCCAGCCGCATGATCGCCTCGAGGCCGATGATCCGGTCGGGATTTTCGGTCGCCTCGGCCAAGGCCTGGGCTGTTGCAGGACTCACGGTTGCTCTCCCCGACTTGGCGAGGGCGACCTTACGGGGATTCGCGCCGGCCGGGTCCGGCGCGCGCGACGGTTCAGGGCCGCGTCACCTTCGCGTCCAGCAGATAGCCCATCCCGCGCACGGTCTTGATGACCTCCACCTCGGCGCTGGCGTTGAGCTTGCGCCGAAGCCGGCTGATCTGCACGTCCACCGCCCGGTCGAAGACCTCCACCTGCGACCCGCGCGCCGTCTCCAGGAGCTGGTCACGCGACAGGATGCGCTGGGGATGGTCAAGGAAGGCGGTGAGCAGCGAGAACTCGCCCGAGGTGAGGAGGATGACGGCTCCGTCGGGCGCCCGCAGCTGACGCCTCATCGGATCCACCGAAAACCCGGCGAACTGGAAGCCGCGCACGCGCGGCGCTTCTCCCGCACGAGCCTCGTCGAGGCGCCGGAACACCGCCCGCACGCGCGCCAGCAGCTCGCGCGGGCTGCAGGGCTTGGCGAGATAGTCGTCGGCCCCGAGCTCCAGGCCCAGGATGCGGTCCACTTCCTCGGCGAAGGCGCTCAGCATGATGATCGCCGGCCCGCCGCCCGCCGACAGTCGCTGGCAGATGGAAAGGCCGTCCTCACCGGGCAGCCGGACGTCCAGGATCACCAGGTCGACGGTCGTCGAGGCGAGCGACCGCTCCATTTCCTGCGCATCGCCGACCGCGCGGGCCTCGTAACCGTGCTCACAGAGATAGGCGGCCAGCTGCTCCCGCAGCTCCTCGTCGTCGTCCACCACCAGGACGCAACGGGCAGGCGCGGACGCAGGCGCGGCGCGGGACATGCGAAGACTTGGACCCCTCGATGGACGACACACGCCGCGGCGCTCCGCCTCCCGGTGGATGCGCCGCTATGATGACTAGAACGGCCCAGCGCGCCCGAACCGTCGCTGCGGAGGCGCGAAGCTTCACCGCGCCGCCAAAGATCCCGAACGAGCAGTCCAAGCATGCCAATGACCGGCGAATCCGGGCAGAGGTTCACGCAAGGCGCGATCGTTTCGCATGGCTTTGCCGCGTTGCAACACCACCGAGACATGGCGCGCCAGCTGCGCCATTCCGCCGACATATTCCGGTCGGAGACCGATGGCTCGGCCGTAGCAGGGGGTGTCCGAATGACTGCCAAGAATCCGCCGCGTGCTTGGGTTTGCCTGCGGAGGTCAAGCGGGCGGATCGGCCTGGTCGGCGCCTCGCTGGTGAGCGTCACGGCGCTTCTTTGGGCCGCCGACGCCTTCGCCGACACCACGATCTCGTCAAGCACTTCGGCGCCGATCCAGACCTCCACGGCGAACAACGGCGCGCCGGACAACCTCGTCATCAACTCCAGCGCGACCCTGACGCCGCCGGGCGGCGCCGCGGTGACGGTCGACAGCGACAACACCGTCAGCAACTCCGGCACGATCAAGATCCAGGACCACGACAACGCCACCGGCATCCTGGTGCTCGGCGGCCACACGGGCGGGGTGACGAACGCCGGCGCGATCTTCGTCAACGAGACCACCACCGCGGCCGACACCAATGGTGACGGCGTGCCCGACGGGCCGTTCGCGACAGGATCCAACCGGTTCGGGATCCGGCTCACCGGTCCGCAGCCGTTCACCGGCGACATCAGCAACGCCACCGCCGGCGGGATCACCGTGCAGGGCGAGAACTCCGCCGGCATCGCCCTCGACAGCGAACTCATCGGCAACCTGACCAGCGCCGGCTCGGTCACCCTGACCGGCGACAATTCGGTCGGCATCCGCACCCAGAGCGTCACTGGTGACGTCACGCTGAGCGGCGGCGTGACGGCCGCGGGCCAGAACGCCCAGGCGGTCTCCATCGGCGGCGATGTGGGCGGAAAGGTGTTGATCAGCGGGGTGATCACCGCCACCGGCTATCGCCAGCCCGTCCGCAGCACGGATCCGGCCGCGGTGGCCAAGCTGCTGCCGAGCGACCTGCTGCAGGGCGGCCCGACCGTCGCCGTCGCCGGCAATGTGGGGAGCGGCGTCCTGGTCGACACCACGGGCGCCCTTTCGGCCAACAGCGCCGCCCCGGCCCTGCAGATCGGCGCGGTTGGCCGCGATGTCACCCTCGGGGACGTAGGCGCCGGCGCCGACGCCTTCGGCCTTGAGGTCCGCGGCTCCGTCACGGGCGCCGGCGTCTACGACGGGGTCAGCGGCACGGGCCTGCAGGTCGGCGGGCCAGGATTCGGCGCGGTGAACACCGGCGGCGGCGTGCACGTGACCGGCTCCGTCACGGCCTCCGCCTCAGTCGGCGACACGACCGCGGTGGTGTTCGGGCCGGGCGCCGTGACGCCGTGGCTGCTCAACGAGGGTTCGATAACCTCGACCGTGACGAACGCCTCGGGAAACACCGCGCGCGGCGTTCTGATCCAGGCCGGGGCCAATGTAACGGCCTTCACCACGGCCAAGGCCGTCAGCGCCGTGGTCTCCGGAACAAGCGGCGAGGCCATCGCCATCCAGGATCTCTCGGGAACCCTGACCTCGCTCCAGAACAACAGCGTCATTTCCGCTGTCCTGACCTCGGCCTCCGGACCCGCGGCCAGCGGACGGGCCATCGCCATCGATGATTCGGCCAATACCGTCGGGTTGCACCTGGCGCAGGTGGACACGTCCAACGGCGCGACCCCGCCGTCCATCACCGGCGCCATACTCTTCGGCTCCGGCGACGACAGGGCCGACATCGGAGGCGGCTCCATCACCGGCGATCTCGCCTTCGGAGCTGGCGCAAACGCGCTGACCCTGACCGGCGGCGCCGCCGTGACCGGCGGCCTCAGCGCCACCGGCGGGACCCTGGCGCTGAGGATCAGTTCGGGCGCGCTGACGATCACCAGCACCAACGCCGTGAACCTGACGAGCCTGGATGTCGCCAGTGGCTCGTCCTTGACCTTCACCGCCGATCCCAAGGCGGGCGAGGCGACCCAGCTGGACGTCGCCGGCCCCGCAAGCCTCGCCGACGGCGCGAAGATCGGACTGCGGGTCAATTCCTTGTTCCAGGGCAGCCAGACCTTCACCTTGATCCGGGCCAGCCAGCTGACCGCGGGATCGATCGACACCACCCTGCTTGGGTCGCTGCCCTATCTCTACAAGGCCAGCCTTGGCGTCGATCCTGCCCAAGGGACCCTGGCGGTCACGGTCGCCGAGAAGTCGGCCAGCGAACTCGGCATCTCCGACGCCGCTGCGCCGGCCTTGAACCCGGTGCTGACCGCCGTGGGCCAGACGCCCGCGCTTGAGAACGCCTTCCTCGCCCAGAGCACGCAATCCGGCTTCCTGGCCGCCTTCAACCAGCTGCTGCCCAGCCGCTCGAGCGCCATCTTCGAGCTGATGGCGGCCGATTCGGCGGCCGTCGGGCGGGCGATCGACGATCGCGAGAGCGCCAGCGGCGGGGCCTGGATCCAGGAGATCAACTACGGCGCGATCGACCGCGGCCGCGACGGCCTGCCGGGCTACCATGCTTGGGGCGTCGGCCTCACGGGCGGATACGAGGCGGCCCTGGCGCCGGAGGCCATCGTGGGCCTCACCGTCGGCGCCTCGTCCGGCCAGATCCGCGAATTGTCTCAACCCGAGACGACCAAGGAGACGGTCGACCTGCTGCAGGCCGGTCTCTACTGGCGCGCGACGGCGGGCCGGTTCGACGCCGATGCCCGCGTGGGCGGCGACTACCTGCACATGAGCAGCGATCGTGCCGTCGCCATCGTCGATCCGATCCAGGACGCCTTCGCCGCGACCGCCAGCAGCCGGTGGAACGGCCTCGGGCTGAATGGACGCATCCGCGCCGCCTACGAGGGCCAGCTCGGCCCGATGTTCCTGCGCCCGCAGATCGGCGCCACCTACGACGAACTGCACGAGGACGCCCACACCGAAAGCGGCGGCGGCCCCGGCGTAGACCTAGCGGTCGATGCGCGGACCAGCTCGCGCTTCACCGGCTTCGCCGGGGTGGCCATCGGCAAGGTCTTCGGACACCAGGCGAGCTGGGGCCCCGAGCTGCTGGTCGGCTACAAGAACGTCTTCAACGAGAACCTGGGCGAAACCACCGCCCGGTTCGTCAGCGGCGGCGACCCCTTCACCCTCGCGGCGGAGAAGATCAACGGCCAGGGCCTGCTCGCCCACCTCGCGCTGAAGGGCGAGAACGGCTACGGCGGGTTCGTGATCGAGGGCGGGGCCGACACCCGCGACGGCCTGACCGTCTACGACGTCCGGCTGGCGGCGCACCTGCAATTCTGAGCCTCGCGCCGACCTTGGCCGGCGGTCGCCGGCGTCGCGCGACAACTTGTCGGCGTAACGAAGGCCGGCTCGCGCTTTAAGGGTGGTCGCGTCCGGGCGCGGGGGAGCCTCGCCCTGCCGCGTCGCGTCCGAAGGCGAGTTGTATGCGTAGGCCCTTGCAGCTTGATCTGCTGTCGCGGCTCGTCCGGGAGCGGCGCGGCGCAAGCGCGGTCGAGTTCGCCCTGATCGCGCCCATCCTGTTCCTGCTGCTGGCAGGACTGATAGACGGCTCGCGACTTGCGATCCGCACCATGCAGATCCGCGCCGCCGCCCAGGCGGGCGCGGACTACGCCCTGCGCAAGGGCTGGGATCCCACGGCCATTGAAGAGGCGGTGGCCAACGCCACGCCGCTCACCGCCGCCGCGAGCCCCGCGCCCGCCGAGACGACGGGCTGCATCGTCGGTGGCGCGGTGGTCCAGAGCGCCGGGCCCAACTGCCCGAACGGCGGGCCCGCGGGCCAGTTCGTCACGGTCTGGGCCCAGGCGCCCTTCTCGCCCCTGATGGCCTGGCCGGGCGTGCCGCTCCCCAGCCAGCTGACCGCCCGGGCCGAGGTGCGCATCCCATGAGGCGCCTCGCGCAGATCGCCGGATCCCTGGCGCGCGCCCGCGACGGCGCGACGGCGGTGGAGTTCGCCCTCATCGCCCCCGTCCTGTTCCTGCTGCTTCTCGGTCTGATCGAGGTGGGCCGCGCCTACTGGATCCAGTCGGCGCTCGACTTCGCGGTCCAGGAGACCGCCCGCTGCGGCGTCGTCCAGGCGGCCAGCCCGGCCTGCGCCACGCCCGCCGCCCTGCAGACCTACGCCGCCGCCCGCGTCGCGCCTCTGCAGATCCCCGCCACCGCGTTCACGGTCGCCAACGCGACCTGCGGCGTCGACGTCAAGGCCGTCGTCCCCTACCGGTTCCTGGCGATCCTCGGCCCGACCATCACCGCGGAGGCCTGCCGTGCGTAGGCTGCGCGACCTGGCCGACGACCGCCGCGGCGCGACCGCGCTGATCACGGCGCTGTCGCTGATCGTGGTCATGGGCTTTGTCGGGGTCGGCGTCGACATCGGGAGCGCCTACGCCGTTCGTCGCTCGGCCCAGAACGCCGCCGACTCCGCCGCCTTCAGCGCCGCGGTCGCGCGCTGGGAAGGGCCGGCGACCAGCGCCAACATCGGCGACCACGCCCGTGCGATCGCGGCCTCCTACGGCTTCGCCGACCAGAAGGACGGCGTCGCGATCACCGTCGACGCCCCGCCAGCCGACGGCCGATTCACCGCCGATCCGAATGCGGTCGAGGTGATCGTATCGCGCCCGGCGCCGGTGTTCTTCTCTGGCCTGTTCACCGCCGGCGCAGGGCCGATACGCGCCCGCGCCGTGGCGACGGTGCAGCCGGGCAAGGATGGCGACGGTTGCCTGGTCGCGCTCGATCCGGGCGACCCGCAGACCATCCTGATGAACGGCGCCCCGGAGATCGACCTCCACGGCTGCGCGCTGTACGACAATTCCGCCGCCTCGAACGCCTTCGCGATGAACGGCTCGGCGACGCTCACCGCCAGCGCGGCCAATGTGGTCGGCGGCTACTTCCACAACGGAAACACCCAGCTGAACGCGCCGCTGCGGACGGGCGCGCCGCCGCTCGCCGACCCGTACGCCGATGTGCCCATTCCCAGCTACGATCCCGGATCCTGCGACAGCACCGCCGTCGTCAACGGCGGCCAGTCCAAGACCTTCACGGCCAACGGCTCCACGCCCTACGTGTTCTGCGGCGGCCTGATCGCCAATGGCGGGGCGACGGTGCATTTCGACCCCGGCGTCTATGTGATCCAGGGCGGGTCGCTGATCTTCAACGGAAACACCACCGTCACCGGCACGGGCGTGACCTTCATCCTGACCGGTTCGACGCCCGGCGGCAGCGTCGCGACCCTCACCATCAACGGCGGCGCCAACGTAAACCTCTCGGCGCCGGCCGGCGGCCCGACCTCGGGCCTGGTCTTCTACCAGAACCGCAACGCCAGCCATCACGGCGGCTCGAACATCCTGAACGGCGGGGCGACCCAGACCTTCACGGGCGCGCTCTACTTCCCGAGCGAGCCTGTCACCTTCAACGGCGGGAACGACACCTCCGGGGCCGGCTGCACCCAGCTGCTGGCCTGGGAGATCACCTTCAATGGCGACAGCCACCTGGCGAACAACTGCCAGGGCGCGGGCACGCGGGCGATCGGAGGGTTCAGGACCGTCCTCGTCGAGTGACAAGCTTAACTGTTGCGGTAGAGTATCCATGGTCACTCGCCACCCAACATCCGCGCGTTTTGCGGTCGAATGGTGAAGCTTGTTCGCCGCCGCGAAGATCTGCCGCCCGATCAGATCGGCATCTTCCGATTTCCGGCGCAACACAACTTGTCACACACGCATTCACTCGCCTTCAGATGGCGGAAATGTCGCATCAGCTCTGGGTTGTGATTGGTTAACGAAAGATTTAAGCCTTCTCCGGTCGGTAGGGGGCACAACAACAACTTGCCCCTTCATTGTGTGACGATGAGAGCAAGGGGTTTTTGAGATGACGAAGCTGATCAACAAGCTGGCCCGCGACCGCGACGGCGCCACGGCGATCGAATACGGCCTTATCGCCGCCTTCATCGCGCTGGCCATCGTCGGCGCTCTGCCGGGGATCAAGACGGCGCTCAGCGGCACGTTCGGCAAGGTGAACGCGCAGCTCACCAACGCTGAAGCCTCCAACTGAGCCGGCGGCGCGGGAGGCCTGAGGCGGACGGGGGCCGGGCTTCCTGATCGTCGCCAGGGTCGGCCAGCCCGGTCTTGGCGAGTGATGACGCTCCACCATGCACCCCTGATCGCGGGGGTCCTCACAGCGATGCTGGGCCTGTCCTGGTCTGCCGTGAGTGACGTCGCGCGGTACGAAATCCCCAACCGGGCCTGCGGCCTGGTCGCGGCAGGTTATCTCCTGGCCGCGATCGGAAGCCCGCTCGGTCCGTTCCTCGCAGGCCTGGCGACGGGTCTGGCCGTCTTCGTCGTCCTCCTCGTGCTCTTCTGGCGCGGCTGGCTGGGCGGCGGCGACGTGAAACTGGCGGCTGCGATTGCCCTCTGGGCGGGGCCCGGCCGCCTCTCCGACTTCTCCTTGGCCACGGCGGTCGCGGGTCTCGCGCTCGCCGCGGTCATGCTGAGCCCGCTTCGGCGGCGGATGCCGCATCCGCCCCAAGGCGTGGCCACGGCGTTTCGCCAACCCATGCCCTTCGGCGCGCCCCTGGCGGTCGGGGGCGCATGGGTGGCGGCGCTGCACCTCATGTGATCGTAAGAGGAGCTGAGAGTTGCTTTCCGCCCGCCGTCTGAAATTCCTCAGCCTGGCGCTCCTGATGTCCGGCGGCACCGTGGTGCTGACCCAGCAATGGCTGCACCAGGCCGTCCGCAAGGCGAGCGCCGAGGCCGCCGCGCAGGCCGGCCCCCGCGGGCCGGCGGCGGGGAGCCAGGTGCTCGTCGCAGCCACGGCCTTGCCCGCGGGCCAGATCATCCGGCCCGGCCAGGTTCGTTGGCAGCCGTGGCCCGCCGGCGCATCCACCGCCGGCTACATGACCCAGGCGACCACCCGGCTCGACCAGATGAACGGCGCGGTCGTGCGCGCCAACGTCGACGCGGGTGAGCCGCTCTCGGCCTCGCGCCTCGTCCAGCCCGGCGACCGTGGCTTCCTGGCCGCCGTCCTGAAGCCCGGATACCGCGCCGTGACCGTCAACGTCACCGCCGCGAGCGGCGTCGCGGGATTCGTGCAGCCCGGCGACCATGTTGACCTGATCCTAAGCCGCGCGCTCGCCAACACCGGAGGCGGCGACCGCCGCTTCGTCAGCGAGACGGTCCTCCAGGACGTCCGCGTCCTGGCCATGGACCAGCGGGGCGCCGACGCCAGGACCGCCGACCCGCAAAAGGACGTCATCGTCCCCCAGACGGCGACGCTGGAGGTCACGCCCAAGGGCGCCGAGATCGTAGCGGTCAGCAGCCAGCTCGGACCTCTGTCGCTCAGCCTCCGCAGCCTGGCCGAGCCCGCGACGCCCGTGCCGCTCGATCG
>JAGWSE010000045.1 GCA_028869395.1 Alphaproteobacteria bacterium
AACATCACCATCTTCACGGCCAACGCCGAGGTCCTGGCCGAGTATCAGAACCGCTTCCGCTACGTGCTGGTCGACGAGTACCAGGACACTAACGTCGCCCAGTACCTGTGGCTGCGGCTGCTGGCCCAGGGCCGGCAGAACGTATGCTGCGTGGGCGACGACGATCAGTCGATCTACGGCTGGCGGGGCGCGGAGGTGGACAACATCCTGCGGTTCGAACGCGACTTCCCCGGCGCACAGGTGATCCGGCTGGAGCGGAACTACCGCTCCACAAGCAACATCCTGGCGGCCGCCTCGGGGCTCATCGCCGCGAACAAGGGCCGGCTGGGCAAGACGCTGTGGACCGAGGCCGAGGGCGGCGAAAAGGTCGTCGTGCGCGGCGTCTGGGACGGCGAGGCGGAGAGCCGCCTGATCGCCGACGAGATCGAGCAGGCCAAGCGCAAGGGCCGGCGCTATCGCGACGTCGCGATCCTGGTCCGCGCTTCGTTCCAAATGCGAGCGTTCGAAGAGCGGTTCGTGCTGCTGCAGATCCCCTACGCGGTGGTGGGCGGCCCCCGGTTCTTCGAGCGGGCGGAGATCCGCGACGCCCACGCCTACCTGCGGCTGATCCAGTCGGAGGACGATGACCTCGCCTTCGAGCGCATCGTCAACGTCCCCAAGCGCGGCATCGGCGACACCTCCGTGCAGAAGCTGCTGCAGGTCGCGCGCTTGAACGGCGTGCCCGCGAGCCATGCGGCGCGGCAGCTGGTGCTGACGGACGAATTGCCGGCGCGGACGCGGACGGCGCTCGCCAACTTCCTGCGCGACATGGACCGCTGGCGGGCCGAGGCCGCGCGCATCCCGCACGCGCGGCTGATGGAGACCGTGCTGGAGGAGAGCGGCTACACCGACGCCCTTCGCCTCGACAAGACCCCCCCGGCCCAGACGCGGCTGGAGAACCTGAAGGAGCTCGTCCAGTCGATGGGCGCGTTCGACACGCTCCAGGCCTATCTGGAGCACGTCTCGCTGGTGATGGACCTCGACCGCGGGCCCTCCGCCGACGCGGTGCAGATCATGACCCTGCACTCCGCCAAAGGGCTGGAGTTCCCGCTGGTCTTCCTGCCCGGCTGGGAGGAAGGCGTCTTCCCCTCGCAGCGCAGCCTGGACGAGAAGGGCGAAAAGGGTCTCGAGGAGGAGCGCAGGCTGGCCTACGTCGGCCTAACCCGGGCACGGGAGGAGGCGCGGGTGTCGTTCGCCGCCAACCGCCAGGTCTATGGCCGCTGGACGAGCCAGTTGCCGAGCCGGTTCGTTGACGAGCTGCCGCTCGCCAATGTCGAGGCCTCCTCGGAGACCGGCTACTACGGCGGCGGTCCGGGCATGCAGCAGCACGGCAGCCGGTGGGACGAGGCGCCCGATTTCGGCGCGGGCTATTCCTCGCCGGGCTGGCGCAGGGCGCAGGCGGCCGGCTATCGTGGGGGCCACCCGGGCCGCCAGCAGGTGATCGAGGGCGAGGGCCGTCTGGTGGCGGTGTCGGAGCCCTCGAGCTCGAGCGCCCACAAGCGGGGAGACCGGGTGTTCCACGTGAAGTTCGGCTATGGCCGGGTGAGCGGCATCGAAGGCAACAAGCTGACGGTGCAGTTCGACAAGGCCGGCGAGAAGAAGGTGATCGACAGCTTCGTCGAGAAGGCCTGAGGCCGTCAGGCGCGCGGTTCGGCCTCTCCGCGCCGCCGCATCAGGCCGACCGCCAGCGCCGCGCCAAGGGTGGCGACGGCGCCCGCCGCGATCATCGCCGCGCCGCCCCACCGCCTGACCTGCCGCCGGACCGGCGCGCCGGGCGAGACGCCGCCGTCGCCGAGCGGATCGACCTGGGCCGGCGGCGCGGCGGACGCGCCCTGCATGGCGGCCTCGGACACGGGCCGACGGAAAACGACGGAGCCGCCGATCGGGTCCACCTCGCAGACTTCCCAGCCCGAGATCATCCAGGCGCGCGTATGTCCCTGCTCGGCGCCCGTCCACCAGGCGCGGCCCTTGCGTGCGGCCTTGGGCAAGGGGAAGCCCAGGACGCTCTCGATGTCGGCGAAGCTGGCGCGCCATTCGTCGTTCCGATGGCGGGCGAGGCGCTCGGTCAGCGGCTGGTACTTGCTCATTCCACAGATCTCCCGGGCTGAACAACGCACGGGCGCGCGCCGGGCGCCAGCTGCGCCCTGAACCAATGCGGCCATCGCGCGCTTAGGGCCGCGATGGAACGGAGAGATCAAAGGTGAAAGCGCTGGTTTCGGGAGCGGCGGTGGCCCTGGCGTCCGGCCTGCTGATGGGCTCGGCCCTGAGACCGGACTTCAGCGACCTCGACCGGCCGGCGGGGCCGCAGATCGTGACCGGCTTCGACGGCGTGCGGGCGACGGGTCCTTTCGACGACGGGCCGACGCTCGCCAGCTACCACGGCAAGCTGCCGGATTACGTCCTGGGCACAGACTTCAAAGCCGCGACGACCGTTTATCCGACGGCGGAGGCGCCGCCTCCCGCGAAGACGACAGACGATGCCGCGACGGTGAAGGTCGCCGCGAAGGACGATGCGCCGCCGCAGGTCCCTCTGACCCAGGCAAGCTATGAGGACGCCGGCGTCGGCGATGCGGCGGCGACGCCCCCGCCGAGCTATCCCTCGATCGACGGCGGCGCGCCGGATGTCGACCCCTCGGCCGCCTCGCCCACCGTTTCAACCACCCAGGCCGACCAGGACAGCCAGGCCAACGATCCCACGGCGGGCTGACCCCTCGCCTTTCGCGAGCCCGCCCGCTAGACGGGCGCGATGAGCCAAGACCCCGTCCAGATCATCGCCCGCGGCCCGCGCGCCGAAGCCGAGGCCGCCGCCGCGGCGCTGGACGGCCATCCCGAGACCGAGGCGCTGACCTATTCCATCCTCGAGGAGGACGAGGACCGCGGCGTCTGGCGCATCGACGCGTTCCCCATCACGGAGGAGGAGCGCGCCGCGATCGAGCGGGTGCTCGCCGGTTTCGGCGCCCTGACGCTGAACGTCGAGACCCTGGCCGACGCCGACTGGCTGGCGATGTCGCTGTCGGGCCTGCCGCCGGTGCGCGCGGGGCGGTTCTTCGTCCATGGGGCGCACGACCGCGGCCTTGCGCCGCCGAACGCGGTGAACCTGCGCATCGAGGCGGGCGCGGCGTTCGGCACCGGACATCACGGGACCACGGTCGGCTGCCTCAACGCCTTCGACCGCCTGCTGAAGGCCCGGCGTTTCGGCCGTGTGCTCGACGTGGGCTGCGGGACGGGGGTGCTGGCCATCGCAGCGGCGCGGACGCATTCGCCGGTGGCGCTGGGCACCGACATCGACCGGGTCTCGGTGCGGATCGCCAACGAGAACGCCGCGCTCAACCACGCGCGCGCGCGGTTCGTCCACGCTAACGGCCTGGACGCCGCGGCGGTGCGGCGCCGGGGGCCTTACGACCTGGTGTTCGCCAATATCCTGGCCCCGCCGCTGGTCGCGCTCGCTCAGGACATCAAGGGCGCGCTTAAGCCCGGCGGGAGGGCGATCCTGTCGGGCCTGCTGCGGACCCAGCAGCGCCGGGTGCTGGCGGCCTATGTCTCGCGCGGCTTCCGACTGGAGCGGCGGCTGCACCGCGACGCCTGGGCGACGCTGATCCTGCGCCGCGGCGGCTGAACCGGCCCCTTTGCCCGTCGCCGCGGAAGGGACTAAACCGCGGGCCATGCGTCAGACCTTCGATGAATCCACCGACCGCTCGTTCGGCTCGAGACACGTCCCCCTGATCCGCAAGGCCATGGCCGAGCAGGGACTGGACGGCGTGCTGGTGCCGCACGAGGACGAGCACCAGAACGAGTACCTACCCGCCGCCAACGACCGGCTGGCGTGGGCGACCGGCTTCACCGGCTCGGCCGGCGCCGCGGTGATCCTGCGGGACAAGGCTGCGGTCTTCGTGGACGGCCGCTACACCCTGCAGGTGCGCGACCAGGTAGACGGCTCGCTGTTCGAGATCCGCGACCTGGTGGACGGCGGCGTGCCCGCCTGGCTGGAGACGGCCGCGCCGAAGGGCGGCCGGATCGGCTACGACCCGCGCCTGCACAGCCCCGACGCACTGGAGCGCCTGAAGGCGGCCGCCGCCAAGGCCGGCGCCGAGCTGCGCCCCGTCAGCCCCAACCCGGTGGACCAGGCGTGGGGCGCGGAGCGACCGCCGCAGCCGGCGGCGCCGGTGACCCCGCATCCGCTGGAGTACGCGGGCGAGGAGAGCAGCGCCAAGCGGCACAGGCTCGGCGAGGAGTTGAAGGGCCGCGGGGCCCACGCCGCCGTGATCACCGCGCCGGCCTCGATCGCCTGGCTATTCAACATCCGCGGCGGCGACGTGATCCGCTCGCCCCTGCCGCTCGGCCAGGCGATCCTCAACGCCGACGGCTCGGCGCGCCTGTTCCTGGACCCCGCCAAGGTGACGCCTGAGCTTCGCCCCTGGCTGGGCAATGAGGTGCGGCTGGAGACGCCCGGGGACCTGCCGCAGGCGCTCGGCGAGTTGAAGGGCAAGCGCGTGCTCGTCGACCCTGCCCAGTCCTCGGCCTGGTACTTCGAGGCGCTGTCGGGCGCAGGCGCCGAGGTGCTGCGCGCCGAGGATCCCTGCGCGCTGCCCCGCGCCTGCAAGAACCCGGTGGAGATCGAGGGCAGCCGCCGCGCGCACGTGCGCGACGGGGCGGCGCTGACCCAGTTCCTCCACTGGCTCGCCACCGAGGGCCAGACGAACCCGCCGGACGAGGTGACCGCCGTCGCCAAGCTGGAGAGCTTCCGCGAATCCACTGGTGTGCTGAAGGACCTGTCGTTCGACACCATCGCCGGCGCCGGCTCCAACGGCGCCATCGTGCACTATCGCCCGACCCGGCGGCTGAACCGGCGCGCCGAAGCCGGCACGCTGATGCTGGTCGATTCCGGCGCCCAGTACCTGGACGGCACCACCGACGTGACGCGCACCGTCGCCATCGGCGAGCCCAGCCAGGAGATGCGCGAGCGCTTCACCCTGGTGCTGAAAGGCAATCTGGCGCTGGCCCGCATCCGGTTCCCCGCCGGCACCACAGGCTCGGCGCTCGATATCCTGGCGCGCGCGCCGCTGTGGAGCCACGGCCTGGACTACGACCATGGCACCGGGCACGGGGTGGGCTCCTACCTCGGCGTGCACGAAGGGCCGCAACGGATCGCCAAGGCGCCCAACGCCGTGGCGCTGCGTCCCGGCATGATCGTCTCCAACGAGCCCGGATATTACAAGGAAGGCGCCTACGGCATCCGCATCGAGAACCTGCAGGTGGTCACCGAGGCGCAGGCGATCGAGGGCGGCGAGCGGCCGATGATGGGCTTCGAGACGCTGACCCTCGCCCCCATCGACCGGCGGCTGATCGTGGCGGAGATGCTGACCACCGAGGAGCGCGCGCAGATCGACGCCTACCACGCCCGCGTGCTGACGGTGATCGGGCCCAAGCTGCCGCCGCCGGTGAAGGCCTGGCTCGAAGAGGCCTGCGCGCCCGTCTAGGGCGTGGGCGGGCCGCTCCCCGCCTAACCGACGTCAGGGCTGCGGCGGCTGGGTGGCCGGGGCGGGCGGCGCGGCGGGCGTCGATGGAGACGTCCCCTCGGACGGTGTGGGAGACGTCGCGGGCGCCGAGGCTCCGAGGTTCTTGGAGAGGTAGGCGGCGATCGCGCTCTGGTCGTCGGCGCTCATCGAGGCGCCCAGCGACTGCATCTGGGAAATGACGTCGTCCCAGCCCTGCGGCGTCAGCCGGGCGGAGGCGAACTGCGAGACGTCGTGGCAGGCGGTGCAGACGCGCTCCACCACGTCCTTGCCGGGAGCATCGGGCAGCGGGTCGGCCGGCGCCTGGGCCAGGACGGGGGCGGCGGCGACAAGGGTGATGGCGGTCGCCGCGGCTGCGGCGAAGAGGGTGCGAAGTCTCATCGCCAGAGAGTGTCCGGTTTGCGGGCTCCGGCCAAGGGCGCGTTTCGAAGCCAGCCGCCGGGGCCGGCAGCCGCCGTCAGTGACGCGTGGAGGTGGGCGGGTCGGCGGTGAGGCGGGGATCGGCGACGGTCCGGCGGCGCGCCGGTCGAGCCACCGGCTCGGACGTCGAGGCCTTGGCGTGGCGGGCCAGCCTGGCTTCCAAAACGATGCGCGGCGTAACGCGTCGCCCGCCGCGAGGAAGCTCTCGGCGATCTCCACGAGCTTGCGCGGGTCCTTCTCGCGCCGGGCGCGAGCCTGCAGGTCCCGGGCCGCCTCCAGGGCGCGCTCCTGCAGGTCCCTGGATCCCGCAATCGTTGGCGGTCGCGCCGCATCTTCATGAACAAAACATGAACATGGGGCGACGCGGGCGTCAAGCGCGACGCCGGGCTCAGCCGTCCACCATGGCCAGCCACTCGTCCTCGGTCATCACCTGGATCCCGAGCTCGGTTGCGGTCTTCAGCTTCGACCCGGCGCCGGGACCCGCGACCACGAGGTCGGTCTTCTTCGAGACCGAGCCTGAGACCTTGGCGCCCAGCCGTTCGGCCTGGGCCTTGGCCTCGTCACGGGTCATGCGCTCGAGCGAACCGGTGAAGACCACGGTCTTGCCGGCGACGGCGGTGTCGGTCTTCGGCCGCTCCGCGTCCTGGATGGCGAGTTCGGCGACGAGGTCCTGGACGATTCGCCGGTTGTGGTCCTCGGCGAAGTAGGCCGCCGCGGCCTCGATCACCGCCTCGCCGATCTGGTCGAGGGCGTCGAGCTCCTCGACGGCGGCCGGATCACGGTCAGCCACCTTGTCCATAGCCGCGAGGAAATCGGCGGCGGTGTGATAGCCGCGGGCCAGCACGACGGACGTGGTTTCGCCTATATGGCGGATGCCGAGCGCGTTTATGAAGCGGTCCAGCGGGATGGTGCGCCGCGCCTCGATATTGCGCACGAGATTGCCGACGCTGGTCTCACCATAGCCTTCCATGTCGCGCAGCAGCGCGAGGCGGCCCTCGTCGCGGGCCAGGCGGAAGATGTCGGCGGGTTCGCGCACCCAGCCCTTGTCGTAGAAGGCGTTGAGCTGCTTCTCTCCCAGCCCCTCGATGTCGAAGGCGCGGCGGGAGACGAAGTGGCGCAGGTGCTCGATCCGCTGGAAAGGGCAGGCGAACTCGCCCGAGCAGCGGCGGACGACCGTCTCGGCGCCGGAAGCCGTGGTCTCGCGCACGATCTCGGTCGCCAGCGGGCATGGGCAGAGATGCGGAAATTCGTAAGGCTCCGAACCCTTCGGCCGCTCCGTCTCGACCACGCTGGCGATCTGCGGGATCACATCGCCGGCGCGCTGGACGATGACGGTGTCGCCGAGGCGGACGTCGAGGCGAGCGATCTCGTCGGCGTTGTGCAAGGTGGCGTTGGTGACGACCACGCCGCCCACCGTCACCGGCGTCAGCCGGGCAACGGGCGTCAGCGCGCCGGTGCGGCCGACCTGGATGTCGATGGCCTCCAGCACCGTGCGGGCTTGCTGGGCCGGGAACTTGCGTGCGATCCCCCAGCGCGGAGCGCGGGAAACGAAGCCCAGGCGCTGCTGCCAGTCCAGCCGGTCGACCTTGTAGACCACGCCGTCGATGTCGAAGCCCAGGTGCGGGCGTTCGGCCTCCATCCGCCGGTAGGCCTCGAGCAGGCCCTCGAGCCCATGGACGCAGCGGCTCTGGGGCGTGGTCCGGAACCCCCACGCCTTCAGGTGGCGCAGCGCCTCCCACTGGGTCTCGGCGAAGGGAGCGTCGATCAGGCCCCAGGCGTAGGCGAAGAAGCGCAACGGCCGGCCGGCCGTCACCTTGGGATCGATCTGGCGC
This sequence comes from Alphaproteobacteria bacterium, assembly GCA_028869395.1. Classification (GTDB taxonomy): domain Bacteria; phylum Pseudomonadota; class Alphaproteobacteria; order Caulobacterales; family Caulobacteraceae; genus Phenylobacterium. The sequence goes on from JAGWSE010000045.1 coordinate 7,805, forward strand.
AGCGAGCCCGCCGCGGCGTTTCTGGGATTGGCGTAGGTCTTCTGGCCGGCGGCCGCGGCCGCCTCGTTCAGCGCGGCGAACTCGGCGTGGCCGAGATAGACCTCGCCGCGGACCTCGATCACGCCGGGCCAGCCCGCGCCGTGCAGGCGCCTGGGGACTTCGGAGATGGTTCGGACGTTGGCGGTCACGTCCTCCCCCACCCGGCCGTCGCCGCGGGTGGCGGCGCGGACCAGCTCGCCCTTCTCGTAGCGGATGGAGCAGGAGAGGCCGTCGATCTTCGGTTCGGCGGTGTAGGCGATGGGTTCGTCGCCCAGCCGCAGGAAGCGGCGCACGCGGCCGTCGAATTCGGCAGTGTCCTCGTCGGAGAAGGCGTTGTCGAGGCTGAGCATGGGCACGCCATGTTCGACGGGAGCAAATTGCTCCGAGCGCTCGGCGCCAATGCGCAGGGAGGGCGAGTTCTCGCGCACGAGGTGCGGGAAGCGGGCCTCGATCTCGGCGTTCCGGCGCTTGAGCGCGTCGTAGTCGGCGTCGGAGACGACCGGCGCGTCTTCCTTGAAATAGGCGATGTCATTGCGCGCGATCTCGTCGGCGAGGCGGGTCAATTCCTCGACGGCTTCGGCCTCGGTCAGGTCGGCGACGGTTTTCATCGTTCCCTCCCTTAATGGGGAGGGAAAGGCCGCGCCAGCGGCCAGGGTGGGGAAGTGTGGGGACAGGACGGCCGGCTCGAAGCTTGATCCTGAGTCCACCACCCAGCTCGCCTTTGGCGAGCTGTCCCTCGCCATCGAGGGAGGAAAGCTATGCCGCCATCAGCGCACGAGCGGCGGCGCGGGCGGCGTCGGTGATCTCGGCGCCGGCGAGCATGCGGGCGATCTCCTCCTCGCGGGGCTCGGCCGAGAGCGGCTCGACGGCGGTGCGCAGACGCTCGCCCTCCCCGGCCTTGGCGATACGCCAATGCGCGTCGGCGCGGGCGGCGACCTGGGGCGAGTGCGTGACCACCAGGACCTGGGCGTCCGCCGCCAGCTTCTTGAGCCGCAGCCCCACGGCGTCGGCGACGGCGCCGCCCACCCCCTGATCCACCTCGTCGAAGATCATCAGCGGCTGAGGTCCCGCGCCGCGGCCGGCGAGCGCCGCCTTGAGCGCGAGGGCGAAGCGAGCGAGTTCGCCGCCCGAGGCGATGCTCCCCAGCTCCCCGAACGGCGCGCCGGGATTGGTGGCGATCTCGAAGCGGACGCGATCGATGCCCGCCGGGCCGGCGCGGTCTTCCGGCAGGGACTCGACGGCGACGCGGAAGCCGGCCTTCTCGAGCTTCAAAGGACCGAGTTCCGCCATGACCGCGGCGGCGAGCGCCTCCCCCGCAGCGGTGCGCGCGGCGGTGAGCTGGGCCGCGACGGCGAAGAAGGCCCGGGCGGCCGCGGCGAGTTCCGCCTCGGCCGCCTTCAGCTCGTCCTCGGATGTCTCGACGGCGCGAAGGCGCTCCGCGAAGCGGGCGCGGAGACCCGGCAGCTCCTCGACGCTGACCGCCAGCTTGCGGGCGAGGCCGCGCAGGTCGAACAGCCGCTCCTCGGCCTTCTCCAGGCGGTCGGGCTCGAACTCGAAGCTCGCGGCGGCCGCATCGACGGCGGCTTCGGCCTCCTGGGCCTCGATCAGCACGCGGTCGAGGGCGGCGGAGGCTTCGGCCAGGCGCTTCACCGCGGCGGCGTCTTCGGTCGCTCCGGCCGAGAGCGCCCGCTCGCGCGCGCGGTCGAGGGCGCGGACGGCGGCGGCGAGGCGCGGCGAGAGACCGTCGAACGCCTCGTGCGCCGCTCCGATGTCGGAGAGCGCCTTCTCGGCGGCGCCCAGCAGGGCCCGCTCGCCGGCCAGCGCCGCCTCCTCCCCTTCCTGCGGGTCGAGACGCTCGATCTCGGAGAGCCGGAGCGTCAGCTCCTCGGTATCGGCGGCGGCGCGTTCCACGAGGCGGCGAAGCTCGTCCGCACGCTCGCGCGCAGCGCGCCAGGCGTGGTGCGCCTGGGCGACGGCGGCCGCCTCGGGACCAAGCCCGCCGAAGGCGTCGAGCAGCGGGCGGTGGGTTCGGGGATCGAGCAGGCCCACGGTCTCGTGCTGCCCATGCACCTCGAGCAGCGCCTCGCCGATCTCCTTCAGCACCCCGACGCCGGTCGCCTGGTCATTGACGAAGGCGCGGGAGCGGCCGTCCGCCGAGAGGGTGCGGCGCAGGACGAGGTCTTCGTCGCGCGCGTAGGAGAGGCCCTTCTCCTCCAGGATCTCCCAGACCGGATGGTCCGGGGCCGGCGCGAAAACGGCGGAGGCCGCGGCCTGGGCGGCTCCCCTGCGGACCAGTCCCGCCTCGGCGCGGGCGCCGGTCGCCAGGCCCAGGGCGTCGAGGATGATCGACTTGCCGGCCCCGGTCTCGCCGGTGAGCACGGTGAGGCCCGGCCCGATGGACAGGTCCAGGGCCTCGATCAGGACGACGTCGCGGATCCAGAGTCCGATCAGCATTCGATGGGAAGATCGCCGCGAATCGGCGCGCACGGAAGCGCCACGAGGCCGCAATCGATCACGTTTTGTTCTCAAACACAACCCCGCCTCGCAGCGGGTGCGAGGCGGCGAGGCGCTAGTGCAGGAAGGGGATGTGGAAGATGCTGTGCTTCTTCTTCGGCGCAGGCTGGGCCTCGGTCGTCGCTGGGGCGCTCGACGACGCAGCGGGCTGAGATGTCGAACCGTTGTCCGCTTCCGAGGCCTTGGCGACCTCGGCGTTCGGCTTGGCGGCCATCGCTTCGGCGGTGGTCAGGGTGCTGGGCGGCTTGATGGTCTGCGACTTGTCGTGCCGGAAGGGATGGAAGATCCCCCGCCGGGCCCGCTGGTTCGGCTCGACCGCCGGCCTCAGGCCTTTGGAGGTCAGCAGCTTGTAGGCGTCGAGATACCAGTACGACCCCGGGTAGTTGTAGCCGAGCACGGCGCCGTTGCGGCGCGCCTCGTCCATGACGCCGAGCGTCAGATAGCACTCCACGAGGCGGTAGAGCGCCTCGGGCGTGTGGCTGGTGGTCTGGTAGTGGTCGATGACGTACTTGAAGCGGCCGATGGCGGCGAGGGTGTCGCCCTGGCGCTCGTACCAGCGTCCGACGCTCATCTCCTTGCCGGCCAGCTGATCGTTGACCATGTCGATCTTCAGCCGCGCGTCGCGGGCGTATTCGCTGGTCGGATATCGCTGGACGACATCGCGCAGATTGTCGAGCGCCTGGCCGGTGGCCGCCTGGTCGCGACCCACATCGACGATCTGCTCGAAGTAGCAGATGGCCTTCAGGTAGCGGGCGTAAGCGGCCGAATCGTTGCCCGGATAAAGCTGGATGTAGCGGTCGGCGTCGGCGATCGCCTGGGTGTAGTCGTTCGCCTCGTAGTGGGCGAAAGCCTCCATCAGGATCGCCCGGCGGGCCCATTCCGAATAGGGGTGCTGGCGCTCGACCTCGTCGAAATACTGCACAGCCTGGTTCCACAGGTGCCGGTCGAGCATGGTGGCGCCCGTGTCGTAGAGCAGGTTCACCGGCCGCTCTTCATAGGCGAGCGTCGGGGCCTTCTTGGCTTTGCTGGCGCATCCAGCCACGGCGAGGGCGCAGAGGGCGGCGGCCAGTCCGGGCCGGGCCCACGAATTCCGAAGAGCGATC
>JAGWSE010000046.1 GCA_028869395.1 Alphaproteobacteria bacterium
ATGGGGCGCCGGGCCCAGGCGCCGGTCGCGCCGAGCTCGCCCCAGGTGTGGCGGGCGTTCGCGTCCGAGCTCGCCACGAACAGCTTGCGGAGCTGATCGAGGCTGATCCGGCCCAGCGGATTGCCGCGGCTCACCAGGACGGCCAGCGCCGGCGAGCGGCCGGCCTGGTCGAAGCTGCCGCGCGCCACCGGCACGCGCGTCGGCGGGTAGCCGTAGACCCACTGGAAGGCCTTGGCCTCGGTCTCTTCCTGCGCCTCACGGCCGACGAGGGCGATGTCGGCGCGACCGCAATAGAGGGCGGCGAAGGCCACGTCGCTGCCGGTGAGGTGCGCCTCGATCCGGATCTTCGGATGGATGCGATGGAAATCCTTCGTCCAGCGGGAGAGCGCGGCGGCCATCCCGGGATTGCCCCACACACGGACCACGCCCGCGGGCCCCGCCGATGGCGGCGGAGGCGGCGCGGCGCGAGCCATCGGGGGGGTCACCAGCGCCAGCGCCAGGAGCGGCCCAAGGCGGCGTCTCATGCGAGCCTCTCCAGCTGGCGGGCGCGCGCGGCTTCGCCGAGCGGCAGGTAGCGGCTGGCGTCGATCAGCGCCTGCTGGCCTTCTCGGCTCAGGATGTAGCGCAAGAGCTCACGCACGGGGGGCGCAAGCGGCCGGCCAGGCGCCCTGTCGACGATCGCCGGGATGATGCGCACCAGCGGATAGGCTTGCGAAATGAGGGTCTCCGGCGTCGCCATGCAGGCGGGGCCGCCGTCCTTCCAGGAGAGCGCCAACGGCTTCACGTCCCGGTTCTTGAAGCGCACGTTGGAGATGCCGACGCCGAACCGGTCCGCGCCGACGGCGTCGACGATCTTCTGTCCTCGGTCGGACTTCCTGCCATCTGCAGAGGTGCTGGTCGAGAACTCGGTGATCGCCGGATTCCAGCGGTGGCTGCCGCCGAGCACGCGCTCGCGGAAGAAGAGGCCGAAGTCCTCGTCGACCTTCCACCCGTACGGATGGATCGGCCGTTCGGCCCAGTCGCCTGCGAGGCCAAGGTCGCCCCAGAGGCGCAGATTGCGGGGGCGGAGCCTGTGGTCCTCCCCGAAGATCCCCTCGAGCTGCGGCACGGACAGCCGCGTCAACGGGTTGTCCCTGTGGACGAAGATCATGTGGGCGTAGTCGAAGAAGTCGACATCGACGCTGCCCGTGGCGATCGAGATATCGGTGGGCGCGTAGCCGCGCGCCCGCGTGAAGGCGCGGACCGCGTCGGGGCTGATCTCCTCGCCCAGGATCGCGATATCGCCTGCGCCCGTGTAAAGCGCCCCCACCGCCGAGGCGGTGCCGTAGAGCTGATAGCCGAAGCGCACGCCGGGCTGGCGGCGCTGGAACCCCGCCATCCAGACCTTCACCAGGTCGCCCAGGAAATCGTGGGTCGGGCTGCCGTGGCCCCAGAGCCGGACCAGCCCGCTCACCTGCGCCGCCGGCCGATAGGCGGGCAGACGGTCCACGAAGGCCGTGGCGGGCGCCGGCGCGGCAAGCGCCAGCCGGGGAGAGAGCGCGGCCCCGGCCGTCAGCCTGGCGAAGGCGCGCCGGTTCAGCATGTCACTGATCCAGCTTCTTGAGCTGCTCTTCCAGGTACGCCCTGTTGAGCGGATAATAGTAGCCGACGCGGGCCATGATCTCCTGGCCTTCGCGGCTCAGCACGAACCGCATGAACTCACGCACCTTCGGATCTAGCGGCCGGCCCGGCGCCTTGTTGACATAGAAGTAGGCGTCGCGGATCAGCGGGTAGGTGCGGTTGGCCACGTTCTCCGGCGTCAAGGCCACCGCCGGCTCGCCCGTGTGCGGGGCGATCTTCAGCACCTTGAGGTCCGGATAATCGTTGACGTGCAGCAGCGCGGCGATGCCCATCGAGTACTTGTCGTGCTCGAGCGCCTTCAGCGCCTCGTCGCTGTCGACCTTGGCGCCTGCCGCATCGGGCGAGGTCTGCTTGGTCTCGACGTATTCCCGGAAGTTCGGGTTCCACTTGTGCGACCAGTGGAACCAGTGCCGCTCGATGGCGATCGCGAAGCCCGGCGCGGCATAGCCGAATGTGCCGATCTCGTGCCTGGCGAAGGCGCCCTTCAGGCCAAGCTGGCCCCAGGTGCGGATGTCCTGCGCCTTCGAGCGCGCGTACTTCGAGGTGAAGCGGTAGTCGTTGTCCACCCGCTCCCAGCCGCCGGACCGCTCAGCGCCGAAGACGCCCTTCAGCTGGTCGACCGAGATCTCGTTGAGGGGGTTGTCCTTGTTGACGACGATCGCCCAGGCGAACAGCGAGCCGCGCTTCTCGTAGCCGCCGGTGGCCACCGAGATCTCGGTGGGCATGTATCCGAAGGCGTCGTGGAACGGCATCATGTCGGTGATCTTGGCGTCGTCGCCCATGGGCGCGATGTCGGAGATGCCGGTGTAGAGGCCGGCGATCGCGCCCTCGGAGGAGCCGATCTTGCTGACGGTGATCACCACGTCCGGCTGATACTTGTTGAAGCCGTCGGCGAGCTGCTGCGTGGCGTTCTTCAGCTCGCTGCCCACGATCCGGAGGCTGCCCACGACGTGGTATTGCGGCACATAGTGGGGCAGGTCCGGAAGCTGCGGCGGCGGCAGCTCCGCATAGTGCGCCACCTGCTCGAGCAGCGGCGCCTGCAGCGAGGCCTGGGTGCGGTCGAACTGGGCGAAGGTCGGGTCGGAGGAAAGGTCGGCCCGAAGCGCCTTCTCGGCCGAGGGGGCCTGATCGAAGGCGACGGAATCCCGGTACTCCTCGACGCGGACCACCCGCCCCTCCCCGCCCGGCGCGCGCTCCAGGAAGGTGCGCGAGCTGATCAGGCCGGCCTTGGCCTTCTCCGCGCCCATCAGCGGGACGAGATAGTCCTTGGCGTAGCGCTCGTACTCGGCGGCGGCGACCTTCGGCTGCAGGATCTCGACCCGATAGGTGGAGAGGTTGGAATCGCGGGGATAGAGGTCGGTGGCCTCCAGCACGTCGGCGCGACGGACCTCCAGTTGAGGCGCCAGTTTCGGCGCATCGACCCTGGCCCATCGCTGGTAGTCGCCCTCGCTGGGGAACTCGAGCTCGACGAGCGTCTGGAAGCCCGAAGGGGCGGGGCTGACGTTGTTCAGCCAGATCGCGTCGGAGACCTCGCCCGACTGCCGCCACGCCGACAGGATCTCCCTGAGGTTCGCCTGCGGCTTCGCGCCGACAGGCAAGGTCACCAGCACATTGGCGGGCGTCGCCGCCGCCGCCCCGGCGCTGAGCGCGACGAGGCCCAGGGCGCCGGCGGCGGCCGCGCCGGAGGTCAGCAGACGGCGCCGGATGTTCGACGGACTCATGATCGCAATCTCACGGGCTGAGGCGCCTACATGGGCGCGAGGAAAGGAAGGAGTCCTCATGGCGCGAGGCTCCCGAGCTGTTCGGAAACGGTGGCGGCGGGCAGCGGGAGATAGCCCCCCGCGGCCACCATCGCCTGGCCCTCGGGGGTGAGGACATAGCGAAGGAAGGCCTCGAGTTTCGGGTCCAGCGGCTTGCCCGGCGCCCGGTCGAAATAGATGTAGATGCTGCGGACCAGGGGATAGCTGCGGTCCTGGAAGCTCGCCCGACTGGGCGCGACCGCCCGCCCGCCACCGCGCGGGGCGAGCGCGATGGCCTTGAGGCCCTTGATCCCCTTGGCCTGGGACATGATCGTCCAGGCGATCCCATAGGGATCGCGGGCGAGTTCATGGGTCAGCATGTAGCGGGCGCCCAGCGTCTGGCCCTTGTCGTCAGGGTCGATCTGCTTGCTGCCGGTCTCGACGTAGCCCTTGTAGTTCGGGTTCCACTTGTCGGAATTGCCGAGCACCTTCAGCTGGAAGAACCGCGCCGTGCCCGAGGCGGCGTGTCCGTAGGTCTGGATCGGCTTGTTCGCCCAGGCGCCCTTCAGGCCGAGCTGGCCCCAGGTGCGGATGTCCTTCTCGGGCCCGCGCCCGTCCTTGGGCGTCCAGACGAAGCCGCGCAGCCCCCCTGTCCGCGCCGAGCCGAAGACGCCGTCGAGCTGATCGATCGTGAGGTGGGTCAGCGGATTCTTGGCGTTGACGAAGACGACGGGCCCGTTCGAGCGGCCCTCCAGGTCGTAAGCGCCCGAGGCAACGACGATTTGGGATTCATGGTAGCCGCGCGTCTCGAAGAAGCTGAGTTCCTCCGTGATCGCCGGTTCCCCGCCGTCGACCCCCAGGTCGGCCACGTGCGTCACCAGACCTGGGATGGCCGCGTCGCTGGTGGGCAGGGTGTTCTGGAAGCTGACGCCCGGATGCAGCGCCTCGAAGCCCTTCTCCCAGCTCTCGACCACACCGCCCATGCCGAAGCCGTAGATGCGGATCACCCCTTCGAGGTGGTCCTGCGCGGGCGCCGCGGCCGCGGACCCGGCCCCCGCCAGGAGCAGGCTCATCATGATCGCCAGGGGAACCCCGCCTCGCACGCCGCCGCCTCCTAGAAGCGCGCCGAGAGCGACACGGTGATGTTGCGCGGCGCGCCGGGCGCGATCTGGATCGGACCCGTGGCTCCCGCGCTCTCGTAATACCGCTCGTCGAGCAGGTTCCCGAACTTCAGGTTCGCCTGCCAGTTGGCGTGCTCGTAGTAGATCACCGCATCCACCACGGTGTAGGCCGGCAGATCGAGCCGGGTGGGCTTGCTGCTGGTCACCTGCACCCCTTCCCGGTCGCCCGTGTAGGTGACGCCGAGCCCGAGGCCGAAACCGCGCGGCAGGTCGTAGCGCGACCAGATGTTGGCGCTGTTGTCGGCCACGTTCGGCCGACGCTTGCCCACCTGGAACGGGTCGGTCGGGTTCTTGATGGTCCGCGCGTTCAGGTGCGAGTAGCCGAAGATCACCTGCCAGTTCTCCAGCGGGCGGAGGTTGGTCTCGAACTCCATACCGTCGGAACGCACCTCCCCTACCTGCTGCGAGCAGGTGCCGAGATCGCAGGCGAAGGTCGTGAGCACGTTCGTCTCGTTGATCCGGAAGAGCGCGAGGGTCGCCGTGACGCGGCCTTCCCACAGCCCTTCCGTCTTGAGGCCGGCCTCGTACTGCGTCGCCTCCACCGGCTGGAAGCTGTTCTGGCCGTTGATGTCCTGGGCCGTTACGTCGGGCGGTACGAAGGATTCGGCGTAGCTGACGTAGGCCGTCCAGTGCTTGCTGGGTTGGTAGAGCAGGCCCGCGCTCGGCAGGATGGCCCGCGTGAACGTCCGGCGCACCGGCGCCTTGCCAGGCGCACGCATCTCGTCGAAAGCCTGATGCTCGCTGAACGTCCGGCCCGCCAGCGAGACCTTCAAGGTGTCCGTCAGGCGGATCAGATCGGAGTAGTAGAGGCCGGCGTTCCAGTCCTTCGTGATCCGGTTGGTGAGGAGCCGCGCCTGATTGGCGAGCCCGGAATTGGTGGCCGGCAGGGAATCGAAATCGGGGATCTGGGCGTAGACGGGATCGTAGAGCGATATGTCGAGGCACGTGCCGCCGGCCGGGCACAGGCCCGTGGTCTTGTTGCGCACCGTCGAATTGAAGAACTTCAGGCGGTTCTCGTGGATTTGGTACTGGCCGAGCGTCACCCCGACGATGGCCTTGTTCTCCAGGCCGAAGAGCGTGAAGGCGTCCGTCAAGCTCGAGTCGATGTAGTTGTACTTGCGGTCCGTCTGCAGCCACCGGGCCCGGCGCTGTACGCGCCAGCCGGAATCGGGGCCCGATCCGGCGACGAAGAAGGCGCCGGTGCTGCTGATCTCCTTCTGGTCGCTGTTGTACTGCACGAGCCGCGCGCCGGTGTGCCACCTCAGACCGTTCGCGAACTCATGGTCGAGGAAGACCGTCTCCGAGACGCCGATCTCGGAACGATAATTGCCCGGCTCCTGGTAGACGGTGGTGATCGGGGCGACGAGCGAGATGTCGTTGTTCGGGGCGGTCAGGCCCACGTCGAATCCCGAGCGGGCGTTGCGGTACTCGAACTGGGCGGTCAGGGTCGTGGCCTCGTCGAGGTCCCATGAGACCATGGGGGCGACATAGGTCCCGTGGTCGTACTGGAAGTCGCGGAACTTGTCGGCGTTGCTGAGCTCCCCGATGACGCGGAACCGCACCTTGCCGTCCGCCCCCACCGGACCGGTGGTGTCGAGGTCCAGGACGTATCCGTTGCGCGAGAAGGCGCCCAGCCGGTCGCCGGCGTAGGTGGATCCCCGCGCCTGCAACATCGTCTCCGCGTGCGCGGCGGGCTTCTTGGTGATCATGTTCACGAAGCCGCCCGGCTGCATCTGGCCGTAGAGGACCGACATGGGGCCCTTCACCAGCTCCACCCTGTCGATGCCGACCGTCGGCGGCGAGTTGTAGCGGCCGGTCAGCCCGGGCAGGCCGTCAACGAGAATCGCGTTCGGGTCGGTGCCGCCCGACGAGAAGCCACGCAGGTTGATGTCGTATCCCGTGTTCCCCGCCTTCTTCACCCCCGTCATGTAGCTGTAGAGGTTGGCGAGTTCGGTGGTGTCCACCGACCTCACGAAACTGTCGGAGTAGCTCGCGACCGAATAGGGCGTGTCGAGCACCGGGACGTTCATCTTCATGGCGCTCTTCGCGCCGGTGTCGAAGAACTGGCCGGTGACAACGACGGCGGCCACGTCAGTGGGCGCGGTGCGCGCGGCGGCCGCCTCGGCCGCATGGGCCGCGTGCGCGTGGAACCCGCCCAAGGCCAGCAGGATGGCCGTGGTCTGGACGTAGCTGGCCTTCACCTCGTCTTCCCCCCTCTGACCCGCCTCACTCGCCTTTGCGGCTTGGAGGGGGCTTTTGTTTTGAGCCCGGCGCGTCGCCCGGGGTCTTGGCCCGCGGTCACGCCCAGCCCGGCCGTCGTTCGGCCGCAGCATCAGGGAACCGCAGCCCGCGGGGCCGCAAAAGCCAAATGGAAAA